>JBKPNJ010000109.1:0-8605 GCA_046732575.1 Actinomycetota bacterium | reverse complement strand
CGGCCGGGTCCGCATCCCGCTGTTCGGCGCCGAGGTGCCGGTGTACGCCCATCCGCTGGCCGATCCGGCCAAGGGCAGCGGCCTGGTGATGACCTGCACCTTCGGCGACCTGGCCGACGTGACCTGGTGGCGCGAGCTGCGGCTGCCGACCCGGACCGTCATCGGTCGCGATGGCCGGATCCTGCGTGAGACACCCCCGTGGATCGCCTCGGCGGACGGCCGCGGGAGGTACGGGGAGCTGGCCGGCAAGACCGTGTACTCGGCCAGGGAAGCGATCGGCGGGCTGCTGCGCGAGTCCGGGGCGATGGAGGGCGAGCCGCGAGCGATCAGCCATCCGGTCAAGTTCTATGAGCGGGGCACCAGGCCGCTGGAGATCGTGTCGACCCGCCAGTGGTACATCCGAAACGGCGGCCGAGATCCCGAGCTGCGGGCGGCGCTCATCGCCCGCGGGCACGAGCTCGCCTGGGTGCCCGAGTACATGCGCTACCGGTACGACAACTGGGTGGGCGGGCTCAACGGCGACTGGTTGATCAGCCGGCAGCGGTTCTACGGGGTGCCGATCCCGGTGTGGTATCCGCTGGACGACGCCGGCGAGCCGGTGTACGAGTCGCCGATCCTGCCGGCGGAGGCGGATCTTCCGGTCGACCCGTCGTCGGAGCCGGCACCGGGCTACGACGAGGACCAGCGGGGCAAGCCGGACGGGTTCGTCGGCGACCCCGACGTGATGGACACCTGGGCCACCTCCTCGCTGTCGCCTCAGATCGTCACCGGCTGGGAGCGCGATCCCGACCTGTTCGCCCGTACGTTCCCGATGGACCTGCGGCCGCAGGCGCACGAGATCATCAGGACCTGGCTCTTCTCGACGGTCGTCCGCTCCCACTTCGAGCACGGAACGCTCCCGTGGACCCATGCGGCCATCTCCGGGTTCGTCGTCGACCCCGACCGCAAGAAGATGAGCAAGTCCAAGGGCAACGCTGCCGTGATGCCGCACGAGGTCCTCGACAAGTACGGCTCCGATGCGGTCCGGTGGCGAGCCGCGTCCACCCGGCCTGGCACGGACAGCCCGTTCGAAGAGGCGCAGATGAAGGTCGGCCGACGGCTGGCGATGAAGGTGCTGAACGCATCGAGGTTCACGCTCGGTCTCGGCACCGTCGAACCGGACGGCGGCGCCGTCCGCGAGCCGATCGACCTGTCCATGCTAGGGCAGCTCCGTCAGGTCGTCGCGGACTCCACGACGGCCTTCGAGGCGTACGACTACACGACCGCCCTGGAGACGACCGAACGGTTCTTCTGGGCCTTCTGCGACGACTACGTCGAGCTCGTCAAGGAGCGCGCGTACGGCACCCGGGGTGAGGCAGCGGCGGCGTCGGCGCGGGCCGCGCTCGCGGTTGCTCTGTCGGTCCAGCTGCGGCTGCTTGCCCCGGTTCTCCCGTACGTCACCGAGGAGGTCTGGTCGTGGTGGCAGGAGGGGTCGATCCACCGCGCCTCCTGGCCCGACCCTGCGGTCGACCTGGCCAGCGGGCCGCAGGACCCGGCGGTGCTCGACGAGGCAGCACGTGTCCTCGCGGTGATCCGAGGCGCGAAGTCGGCGGCGAAGGCCTCGATGCGCACCGAGGTCACCAGGGCCACCGTTTCCGGTCCGCAGCAGTCCCTGCGTCCGGCCCAGCAGGCCGCCGACGACATCCGTGCGGCAGGGCGGATCACCGGCGTGCTGGGCTTCCAGCCCGACGGGTCGACGACCGGGATCTCGGTGGACGTCGAGCTCGCGGACTAGTGCACCGCTACCTCTCGCAGCTGCGACGGTGCTCGATCGAGAGGCAGATGTCCCCGTGCCGCGACGGACCGCCGTGGCCCAGGTCGACAGCGGGTCCGCCGTTCAGGTAGTCGTCACCCGTGCCGCCGTGCAACCGGTCCCGACCGCCGGAGCTCACCCCGTAGACCTCCCCGTACAGCCGGTCGGCGCCGCGGCCGCCGAAGAGCCCGTCGGCACCCTCTTCACCGTTGACCACGTCGTCGCCGCGGTTGCCCGCCACGATGTCGCTGCCGTGGTTGCCGTCGGCGTAGTCGCGGCCCTGGCCGCCGAACACGACATCGTCACCTGAGTCGCCGGACACGAAGTCGATCCCGCCGCGTCCGACGATGCGGTCATCTCCGCCGTAGCCGTCGATCTCCTGGTAGTAGTGGTCGCCGGTGAGCCGGTCCCCGCGCCGGGATCCGTACACCGTCTCCACCGACACCAGCGTGTCGATGTCCCCCCCGACTGCCGCCCTGTGCCTCGCCAGGTTGAGATGGACCGCCTTGGGCGCACGCCGATAGTCGACGGTGTCGAGGCCCCGGTCGTGTCGTCCGATCCCGGGTCCCCCGTCGATCCGGTCGTCCCCCGGCCCACCCGTCAACCTGTCGCCGAACTGGTCCTCACCGTAGAGAACGGCGTCCGCCCCACCGGACAACGAGTCAGCACCGAGGCCGCCACTGAGCCGATCCGCGCCCTTGTTGCCACACACGAGGTCCCTGCCGGCGGCGCCGTGGATCGTGTCCCAACCCTTGAGGCCGGCTATCACGTCGCGACCAGGGGCACCCCTCAGATGGTCGTTGTGACGGGTACCGACGATCGTCGCCACCCTGCCCATGCATCGATGCGCTGGAGCCGTGCTGCTGGTCGCATCGGTGTCAGCGGTGGCGGCAGGGGCCACGACGAGCATCGCCCACGCGATAGTGGCGGCGGCCAGCCAGGTGACGGGGGTAGTGCGTCGGCGCAGCCGGTGATGGCGCGTGGGCCCGGCACGAGTCATTGCTCTCGCAGCAAGCAGGTGCCTACGCCGACTTCTCCCGACGTTCGCGCTTGCGCGGAACGTCACGAGGGACCAGCGTCGGGTTGACGTTGTTGATCACGACCTCGCCGTTGACCACGACCTTTGCGACGTCGTCACGGGAGGGCACCTCGTACATCACGTTCAGCAGGACCTCCTCCATGATTGCGCGCAAGCCCCTGGCGCCGGTGTCGCGGGCCATCGCCTGGTCGGCGATCGCATCGATGGCATCGTCGGTGAACTCCAGTTCGATGCCGTCGATCTCGAACAGCTTGCGATACTGCTTGATCAGCGCGTTGCGCGGCTCGGTCAGGATGCGGACGAGGGCTTCCTTGTCGAGTGCGGACACCGAGGTGGCCACCGGGAGCCGGCCGACGAACTCCGGGATCAGCCCGTATTTGAGCAGGTCCTGCGGCCGGGACTGGCTGAAGATGTCGGAGGTGTCCGCCGAGGACCCGGTCATCGACTGGGACGTGAAACCAAGGGTCTTCTTCCCGATCCGCTGCTCGATGATCTGCTCGAGTCCGGCGAACGCGCCTCCCACGATGAACAGGACGTTGGTGGTGTCGATCTGGATGAACTCCTGGTGCGGATGCTTGCGTCCGCCCTGCGGCGGCACCGATGCGGTCGTGCCCTCCAGAATCTTCAGCAGCGCCTGCTGGACACCCTCGCCCGATACGTCGCGGGTGATCGACGGGTTCTCGGCCTTGCGCGCGATCTTGTCGACCTCGTCGATGTAGATGATCCCCGTCTCGGCCTTCTTGACGTCATAGTCCGCGGCCTGGATGAGCTTGAGCAGGATGTTCTCGACATCCTCGCCGACATATCCCGCCTCGGTGAGCGCGGTGGCGTCGGCGATGGCGAACGGGACGTTGAGCATCCGGGCCAGGGTCTGGGCGAGGTAGGTCTTGCCGCAGCCGGTCGGGCCGATCAGCAGGATGTTCGACTTGGCCAGCTCGACGAACTCGTCCTTCGGCTGCCGGGCGGCTCCATCATCGGCCTGGATGCGCTTGTAATGGTTGTAGACCGCGACCGACAACGCTCGCTTGGCGACCGTCTGACCGATGATGTAGCCGTCGAGGAACTCGCAGATCTCGCGTGGCTTCGGCAGCTCCTCGAGCCCGACCTCAGCCCCCTCGCTGAGCTCCTCCTCGATGATCTCGTTGCACAGATCGATGCACTCGTCGCAGATGTAGACGCCGGGGCCGGCGATCAGCTTCTTGACCTGTTTCTGGCTCTTCCCACAGAAGGAGCACTTCAGCAGGTCGCCGCCGTCACCGATGCGTGCCACCTAGGACTACTCCTTCGGTCAGTCCGAAACAGCTGCTGCCCGGACGGTACGTGGTGTGGTAGACGTTACCCCTTCAGGGCTTCCGGCACGGTGGACTTCCCAGCGGCGAGTCGCTTCCTCCGCACTCAGACAGTGACCAGAGACGCCTTGCGGGACTCCAGCACCTGGTCGACCAGCCCGTACTCGACGGCGGCCGCGGCGGTGAGGATCTTGTCCCGCTCGATATCGCGGCTGACCTCTTCCACGGTCTTGCCGCTGTGCGCGGCGAGCATCTGCTCCAGCAACGCCCGCATCCGGAGGATCTCGTTGGCCTGGATCTCGATGTCGGATGCCTGGCCGTAGGAGGTGTCGGTATAGGGCTGGTGGATGAGGATCCGGCTGTTCGGCAGCGCCAGGCGCTTACCCGGCGCGCCCGCCGCCAGCAGGACCGCCGCCGCGGAGGCTGCCTGACCCAGGCACACAGTCGCGATGTCGGGCTTCACGAAACGCATGGTGTCGTAGATGGCTGTCAGCGCAGTGAATGAGCCACCCGGTGAGTTGATGTAGATGGTGATGTCGCGATCGGGATCCATCGACTCGAGGCAGAGGATCTGCGCCATCACCGCATTGGCGATGTCATCGGAGATCGGGGTGCCGAGGAAGATGATCCGGTCCTCGAACAGCTTGGCGTACGGGTCGATCCGCCGGACGCCGTACGACGTGCGTTCCTCCCATTGCGGGATGAAATAGTCCATCACCGGCGCAGTCTGTTGATGCATCGGCCGACCGAGATCAGCCGCTCTGGACGCCTCGGAGACGTCGCTCGTGCCTGAGCCCCGGAGGGTCATGTCGCTCATTTGGCAGGCCTTCCCTGGTCGGCGACCTCGCCGGCGCGAGACACCACATGGTCGATGAAGCCGTACTCCTTGGCCTGTTCTGCGGTGAACCAGCGGTCGCGGTCGGCGTCCTGCTCGACCTGCTCCACCGACTGGCCGGTGTGCTCGCCGATCAGGGTGAACAGCTGCTTCTTGGTGTGCAGCGACTGCTCGGCCTGGATCTTGATGTCCGAGGCGGACCCGCCGAGTCCACCCGAGGGCTGGTGCATCATGATGCGCGCGTGCGGCAGCGCGTACCGCTTCCCAGTGGCGCCGGCGCAGACGAGGAACTGACCCATCGAAGCGGCCAGGCCCATCGCCACCGTCGCGACGTCGTTGGAGATGTACTGCATGGTGTCGTAGATCGCCATGCCGGCGTCGACCGACCCCCCGGGTGAGTTGACGTAGAAGAAGATGTCGCGGACGGGATCCTCCGCGTTCAGCAGCAGCATCTGCGCGCAGATGGCGTTGGCGTTCTGGTCGCGAAGCTCCGAGCCCAGGAACACGATGCGTTCCTTGAGCAGCCGTTGGTAGATGTGGTCGTCGAGACCGGGTTGCTGACCGTTGGCATTCATCTGGCTGACGTCGATCGAGTTCACCCTGACGACAGTAGCGGTCGGGCACTGACATCCCACGCACTCGCCGACCTGTTCGCGCAGAGCGCACGGCCTATGCAGACGCACCGCGGTGTTCGGGCGCCTGGCCTCGCACCGGCATTCAGCGGCGGTCGCCGGCGCCTTCCACGGTGCCGGCACCGGTGTCGACGGCTTCTCCCTCCGGAATATCCGAGCTGTCGCCGACGTCGCCGCTGTCCGAGCCCTGGTGAGCCGGGAGGTCTGGCCCCGCGCTGCCGTCGGCTGACTGGCTCTCGTCGGCGATGGTGCCGTCCGGCTGCAGCCGCTTGAGCTCGACCGGGCGCCCGGACGCGTCCCGGACTGTGGCCGTGTCTACCAGGTGGGCCAGCGCCTTGCCGCGGACGACCTCCGAGACGAGCACGGGAACGTGGCCGCCCTCGACCACCTGCTTGGCGTACTCATCGGGGGCCATCCCGGTGCGCTGGGCCCGCCGAACGAGGTGCTCGGAGAGCTCGGCCTCGTCGACGCTGAGCTGCTCCTTCTTGGCCAGCTCGTCGAGCACGAACTGGGCGGTCAGGGCATCGCGGACCCGCTTCTCGAGGTCCGCATCGAACTCCTCCTGCGTCTGACCCTCCGCGTCGAGATACTGCTGTTCGGTCATCCCGGCGTATGTCAGCTGCTCGCGGATGGACGCCCGGCGAGCCTCGAGCTCCTCGGCCACGGCGGCTTCCGGGAGCGGCACGTCCACCAGGCTCAGCAGCTTCTCGAGTACGGAGTCACGGGCGGCCGCCGCCTGTTCCAGCCGCCGGCTCCGCTCGATGCTGCGAGCCAGGTCCGCACGCAGCTCCTCGACGGTGTCGAACTCCGACGCCTGCTGGGCGAACTCCTCGTCGAGCTCCGGCAGCTCCTGCTCCTTGACCGCCTGAACGGTGACCTCGACGTCGACGTCCTGACCCTGCATCTCGCCTCCGACGAGCTGGCTAACGAACGTCTTCGACTCGCCCGCGCTGAGTCCGGTCACTGCGTCGTCCAGCCCTTCCAGCATCGTGCCGCTGCCGACCTTGTACGAGAGCCCGGACGCCTGGGCCTCCTCGATGAGCGCGCCGTCCTTGGATGCGGTGAGGTCGATGGTCACGTAGTCGCCCTCGGCGGCGGGTCGATCAACGCTCGACAGAGATCCGAACCGCTCGCGCAGCGACTCGATCTGCTCGTCGACATCGGCATCGGTCACCTCGACGTCATCGACCTGGGCCTCGAGGCCCTCGTACTCGGGCAGCTCGATCTGAGGGCGGACGTCGAGCTCGGCGGTGAACGCGAGCTCCGTGCCGTCCTCGAACGTCGTCACCTCGATCTCGGGTTGACCGAGCGCCTGGAGCTCGTTCTCCTGCAGGGCCGCGTAGTAGAGCTGTGGGATCGCATCGTTGACTGCTTGGTCCAGCACGGCGGCCCGGCCGATCCGCTGGTCGACGATCTGGGGCGGCACCCGTCCCTTGCGGAACCCCGGCACATTGATCTGCCGGGCTATCGTCTTGTACGCCGCGTCGAGGCTCGGCCTGAGCTCCTCGAAGGGCACCTCGACAGTGAGCTTGACCCTTGTCGGGTTCAAGGACTCGACGGCGCTCTTCACAGGTGGGTCTCCTACGGTCTGTTCGGCGGTCTGTCTGGGGACGTCGACCGCCCAGGGTCAGGAACCGGGCAGTCGGGTCGGGGCGACAGGACTCGAACCTGCGGTCTCCTGCTCCCAAAGCAGGCGCGCTAGCCACTACGCTACGCCCCGCGACGCTCGAGCGAGTCTAGAGGAGACGGCGACTGGAGTCTCATCTGGCCCGATTCACACGCCGCCTGCGGAGGGCTTGGGCGCAAGGTGCCGCCGGAGACGGATCTCCGTCAGCCTCCGCCCATCGGCCACCCAGTGCCCGGTGTCACCGTCGGGGTGCCAGCCGCGGCGTGAGTACCACAGCCGACTCGGGCGGTTCGCCTTCAGGACCCACAGGCGACCTCGGTGTAACCCTCGCAGGCCAGCCATTTCAGCAGGGCTGTATGCAGTGCGCTGCCGACACCGCGATCCTGGTGCGGCGGATCGACGTAGATCGCGTACAGCTCCCCGAGGTGGTCAACGACCTCGTCGGACGGCGCCTCCTCCTGCGGGCGGTAGGGCCCGCCGATCGAGTAGCCCGCCGGGGCGCCGTCGAGCTCTGCGAGGAAGATTGCGACGCCGGGTCGCCCGACGGTGACGTTGTCCACCCACCGCTGGCGGTAGAACGCAGCGTCCATACCGGCGATCTGCGGCTGCGGCACGATGCCGGAGTATGCCGAGCGCCAGGCGTCGATGTTGATGCGCGCCAGGGCATCCACATCAGCCAGCGTCGGACGGCGCACGACGGTCTCCATCGACTCCGATGGTCGCAGACTGAGGGCGCCTCGGCTCGCCTCCGTGAGCCTCGGCATGACAGCATGGAAGGCGCGTCGCCCCTGGTCGCCGTGCAAGGAACCGTGGCCCCGGCGTACGCGGGTGTAGCTCAATGGCAGAGCCCCAGCCTTCCAAGCTGGCAATGCGGGTTCGATCCCCGTCACCCGCTCCAGGCAAGCCGGGTCAGAGTCGGCTTTCGAGTTGCGCCTCTTGCCCCTGAACCACCGCTGAATCCCACCTCATGGCTCGTTGCGCGATCGCCACTGCTGTATGACCAGCCCCAGGGAGTTCGCGTGGGCCAAAGCACATCCGGCCCTGGCTCAGTTGCGGCGCGCGGCCCGGAAGCGTCGCGAGCCCTGTTTGCGCCGGCGGCTGACGTCGAGGTGGTGCTCCGGGTTCAAGCGCGGAGTTGGCAGGATGTCGGCATGGCCGAGAACGAACGCAGCGGTGTGCGGCTGACCAATCTCGACCAGCCGCTGTTCGCCGACGCCGGCGCCACCAAGCGCGACCTGGTCGACTACCTGGACGCTGTCGCCGACCGTTTCGTGCCCGTGCTCGCCGGGCGCGCATTGAGCGTTGTACGGGTGCTCCGCGGGCAGGCGCCGTTCATGCACAAGAACCTGCCGGCCTACGCGCCCGTCTCGATCCCGACGCTCGCGGTCGCG
>JBKPNJ010000108.1:0-7167 GCA_046732575.1 Actinomycetota bacterium | reverse complement strand
GTGAACGAGACCTTGCCTCCGCGAGCCCGGGCCAGGTGGTTGTTGACGACTACGCGGTTGTCGATCAGCAGCTTGACCGGGACAGCGCGGACGCTTGTCGCTGTCGGAACCGACAGGCTGAGATCCATGTTGGCGGCGGTTCGCGCCGAAGCGCCTCGCATCGGGACCAGCTCCGGCTGCTCCCGTCCTGTGGGCTCACCCGTTCCGGCCGGCCCTGCCTCGGGCTCTGGCCGGCTCCTGGCCGGCGCGCTCTTGGCCGGGGCGCTCTTGGCCGGGGCGCTCTTCGCCGGTGTTCTGGTCGCGGTGGGTCTGGAGCCGACCGGCGCGCCCTCGGCGGGCGCCACCTTGTCGGTCTGCACTGTGGCTGGGCTGCTCGGAGCCGCCTCCGCGGGCTTGTCCGGAGCCGCCTGCGACGGTTGCGCGGGCGCTTCCGATGCCGACGGGCCCGCACCGGTCTTCCGTGATGCTGACGCGGCGGGCGGGGCGTCGGCGCCCGCCTCGACCGGGTTCGGGGCTCCGTTCGGCTCCGGGCGGTCCTCGAAGAACTCCCACCAAGCCTTGTCGACGCTTCGAGGGTCCTGCTGGTAGCGCTCGTACATCTCATCCACCAGCCACTGATTCGGGCCGAACCCCGACGGAGTGGTGGAACGCGAGGACTCGGGCACGGCCTGAATCGCCTCTTCCGTTGATACGACTGCGCTTTGCCTGACCTCAGGCTAGTCGCCTTGCCGACTTTTTCCGCATTCGGCGGTATCACAGCTGACGGCCGGAGCAGTCAGCGCGAACCGCCGGGTGGCGGCGAGCCGCATTGAGTCGGCGTCTTGAGCCGATCATGCTGGAGGACGATGCGTCACTCCAAGAGCCACTTCACTGCGGCTGCCTGCTGCGTCGCCCTCGGACTGGGACTTCCGGGTTGCAGTGGCGACGACTCGCCGACGTCGACATCGTCGACGCCGATGACGCCGCAACCCACAGCGGCCGGGCCAACGCTGGCACTGAAGGATGCGCCGCTGGTCGTCACCGTCAAGTCCACGGCCGGTACGCTGTCCCACGATCGGCTTTCCTCAGCCAAGGTCTCGATAGGCCGGGTGGTCGACGGATGGCTGGAGGCAGCGTTCATCGGTGGCGACTACCCGCGGGATGACTTCACATCGGCCTTCGCCCGCTTCACCGCCGGAGCGGCGCGGGATGCCGAGCGTGACCGGGCGTTGCTGACCAATGTCACTCTCGGCCCCGAGCTTGTCGATGTGGCAGCCAGGCGACGCGCGGTGAAGCTGAGCATTCTGGCGGCGCACCATCGGCCGCAAGGAGCGTCCGCGCGCGTTCATCTCACGCTGGCGGGGGTGCGCGACGACGGCTCGGTCCTCAACCTGTACGTGTCCGGTGACCTCTATCTGACCCGGACCGAGGGCAACACGTGGAAGATCTTCGGGTTCGACCTCGATCGCGCGGTCGAGGGCAGCTCATGATCCGGCGAGCGTTCCGGCTGCTCGTGTTCGCCGCGCTGCTGGCGCTGCTTGCCGTCGTCGTACCCGACGGTGGACGCCCAGCGCCTGGATTCGCGCTGCTGAAGGTCGAGACCACGCACGATGTCGACGCGGGCGGGTCGGTGATCTGGTTCCTGGCGCTGGGTTCGGACGCCCGGGCCGGCCAGTCGATCCTCGGCAGCCGCTCCGACGCTATTCAGCTCGTCGGTGTCAACACCGAGAACGGGCATGCGGTCACGATCGGGGTGCCGCGTGACTCGTGGGTCGACATCCCCGGTGTCGGCAGTGACAAGATCAACGCCGCGATGGTCTACGGCGGCCCGCAGCTCGCCGCCCAGGCGGTCGCGAACCTGGTCGGGATCACGCCGGACTACGTCTTCGTCACCAGCTTCCGCGGGGTCATTGCGATGGCGCACGCGATCGGCGGGATCACGGTCCGCGTCAGGTGGGACGTCACGACTCCTGTCGCGCACTACAGCCCCGGCCGGCAGCACCTCAACGGTCTCGAGGTCCTCGACTTCGCACGTGTCAGGCACGGCCTGCCGGGCGGAGACTTCGACCGTTCGCTGGACCAGAGCTCGGTGCTGCGTGGCGGACTGCGCCAGCTCATCGACCGCGTGCAGCGGCAGGGCAAGTACGAGGCAGCGATCTACTCGTTCGTGCGCAACGTCGACACCGACCTGTCCGTCGGGGAGGTGTATCGGCTCGGTCGGGCGGTCCTGCAGATCGACCCGGACGAGGTGCGCCAGTGCGTCATCCCCGGCGGACTGGGGTTCGAGGGCTCCGCGAGCGTCGTCTTCCCAGACGGCGGCGCCGCCCGGGCGCTGGCCGCCCGGGTTCGCTCGGACGCGACTCTGCGCGGCTCCTGCTTCTAGCCTCGCGGCCGATGCCGCGCGCCACGCGCCGGTGACTGCCCCGCACGCACGTGCGTCATACGTCTCGAGGGCCGTGACCCTCGAGACGTATGACGCAGGTGGAGAAGCGGACCCTCAGCCGGCTCGGTCCGTGAGCCTCCGAATCATCTGATGCTGGTTATCTGATGCTGGCCTTGGCGATGCCCAGGTCGAGAGTTGCGACCGTGTCCAGGAGATCCACCCGGAGTGCCACCACGGAGATGCCGAACCTGGTCTTGTGCGCCCGCGGTGCAGACAGCACAGCCAGGCCGCCGACCCTCACCGGATGGCCGGTGGTGGGGATCCTGACATTCCGGCCGTTGAAGACGATCGACAGGATGTGTGTGCCCTTTGCCGACTTGACCAGCCTGGTGCCCACCTTGGTCACGTTGGCGGCGCCTACGATCCCCTTGATGACCAGGTTGCCGCCGCCGAGAGTCGCCCGCGCCACGCTGCCGCGAGTCTGCGCATAGCCGTGCCTGCGGTCGATCTGCTTGCCGCGCGCGGACCCGCTGGCGGCACCGAGGTGCACTGCGTTGGGGACATTCAGGGCAACTGAGTTGTTCGTCCTCCACTGGCCATTCGTCCCGCGGCAGTTCAGCGGCTGGCGGGCGACCTTTCCGGTGGTGCCGGCGCCGTTGAGCACCGAGCCCTTGGCGGCGATGCCCTGACCGGCGAGGATGCCCGTGACGAAGCCGTCGCTGATCTTGGCGCTGGCATTGCCGAGCACCACCGTCGAATTCGTTGCGTTGAGGTCGACCTTCACCGTGGTCGCAACCATCGAGGCACCATGTGCTCCCGAGGAGCCTCTTCTGCCATTGAGGGTCAGTGTGGCGACGCCAGGGATGGTGACGGTGTTGCCGGTGACGGGAACAAGGACTCCGAGGGAGTAGACACTCGCGACAGTGGTCTGGGCGGACCGGTGAAAACCAGTGGCGTTGTGCCAGGTGCGGGCGACCGACTTGATCCCGCGAATCTCCAATGCGTCCCCGGGGTTACCGACGTTCGCGATCGTGTTCACGGACCGGACGTTGACCGAGCCGCTGCTGCGGTACGTCCTGGTCTGGCTCTTGATCCCGTGGACGGTCAGCGACCCGAGGTCGACGTTTGCCAGCGTGTTCGAGTCGCTGAGGCCGGTCGCTCGGCTGCAGCCTAGGAACGCCAGAGCGGTGCGACCGGAGTTGGCCGGAAGGGTTCCGCCGCTGACCCGGGAGCCGAAGGCCTGGCCGAAGAACCCGAAGTTGGTAGTCGCACGTGCATGCGGGCTCACGGTTGAGGCGCTGCCGGTCTGGGGTACCAGCGTCAGCGCGGCTGCGGCGACTGTGCTCAGCGCGACTAAACCCGCGCTTGTTTTCGACAAGCCCATGTGCACTCCTGGAGTTGTTGCGCCGGACCCCTATTGGCCCTTGCCATCCGGGGAAAGTGTCATCACCGGGGCACTACGCTCAGTGAGACTACCATTTCGATTCGTAAGCTTATGCGGTAAACCCAAGATCCGGCAGAAACACGAATCTAGCCAAACCGGGGCAATCAGAAGGTGCCCCCGGCAGGATTCGAACCTGCGCACACGGCTTCGGAGGCCGATGCTCTATCCCCTGAGCTACGGGGGCCCCCGGGGAGTTGGTCGCGGCGCGAGCCTACAACACCGGTCGGCGCCATCCCCGCCACTACGGTGACTGCGTGAGGGAACCCCGAGACGTCCGCCGCCGTGCCAGGATCGGCTGATGCGGCCGAAACCGACGGTGCTCGTCGTCGACGACTCGACAGTCATCCGGGATCTGATCCGGGTCAATCTCGAGTTCGAGGGCTACCACGTCGCCGAGGCCGTGGACGGCTCGGACTGCCTCGACCGGGTCCTGGACGTTCGCCCGGATGTGATCACGCTCGATGTGGTGATGCCGCGGCTCGACGGAGTCGAGACGGCGCGGCGCCTGCGGGCCGACCCGCGGACGACGAGGATCCCCATCGTTCTGGTCACGGCCAACGCGCAGCGGGCCGACCTGGAGCTCGGGCGCAGGGTCGGGGTCGACGCCTATGTCACCAAGCCGTTCGCGCCCGAGCAGCTGGTCAGCGTCGTGAAGTCACTGACCGGTCTCGGCTCGTCGCAGCAGGCGTGAGTCGCGCGAAGGGACCCGAAGCGACCGCCGGACAGGCGACGCGGCAGGGGTTCCCCGCGAGCGTGCGCCGGTAGACTGCGGCCGGTGACCCCCGAGCAGCTGTCTCAGGCGATCGTTGACGCGTTGCGTTCGCTCGCCGACGACGGCTCGATCGAGCTTCCCGGCGGGCCGCCCGAGGTCGTGCACGTCGAGCGTCCCAAGAGCAAGGCGCATGGGGACTACGCCACGAATGTCGCCATGCGGCTCGGGAAGCAGACCGGGGTGCCGCCCCGGGAGATCGCCGAGCTTCTCTGCGGCCGGCTCCGCACTGTCGACGGTCTCTCGTCCGCAGAGGTCGCCGGCCCGGGGTTCATCAACGTCACGGTCGCTCCCTCGGCCCAAGGTGAGCTGGCCCGTGACATCGTCGCGGCCGGCCCGGCATATGGCACGTCCACGGTGATGGCGGCGGAGCGGGTGAACGTCGAGTTCGTCTCCGCCAATCCGACCGGCCCACTGACGCTGGCGCACACCCGCTGGGCAGCGGTGGGGGACTCGGTGTCGCGGATCCTCGAAGCGGTCGGCGCGAACGTGACCCGCGAGTACTACTTCAACGACCACGGCACCCAGATCGACCGCTTCGCCCGCTCACTGCTCGCCCGGGCACGCGGCCGAGAGGTCCCAGAGGACGGCTACCTCGGCGCGTACGTCGACGACATCGCGTCGCGGGTGCTGGCGCGTCACCCCGAGCTGGACGACCTGCCCGATGACGAAGCCCAGGCAGTGCTGTCCAGCGAGGGCGTCGAGCAGATGTTTGACGAGATCAAGTCGGCGCTGCGCGACTTCGGCGTCGTCTTCGACGTCTACTTCCACGAGGGCTCGCTACACCAGCAGGGCGCGGTCGCCCACGCCCTGGCGCGCATCGTCGAGCTGGGGCAGACCTACGAGAAGGACGGGGCCCTGTGGCTGCGCACCTCTGACTACGGGGACGACAAGGATCGGGTGCTCGTCAAGTCCGACGGCCAGCCCGCCTACATCGCAGCCGATCTGGCGTACTACCTGAACAAGCGTGAGCGCGGGTTCGACCGGTGCATGATCGTGCTCGGGGCCGACCACCACGGGTACGTCGGCCGGTTGATGGCCATGTGTGCCGCCTTCGGAGACAAGCCGGGGGAGAATCTCGAGACACTGATCGGGCAGATGGTCAACCTGCTGCGCGACGGCCAGCCATTGCGGATGGGGAAGCGCGCGGGCAACATCATCACGCTCGAGGACCTCATGGACGCCATCGGCGCCGATGCCGGGCGCTACGCACTCGTCCGCTACAGCATCGACTCCAACATCGACATCGATCTCGCGCTGTGGGCCCGACAGACCAGCGACAACCCGGTCTACTACGTCCAGTACGCCCACGCACGGCTCGCGTCCATCCTCCGCAACGCCGCGGATCTCGGACTGGCCCCGGCCGGGTCCGATTTCGACCCTGGGGTGCTCTCCCACGAGCGTGAGGGCGATCTGCTGCGTGCCCTGGCGGATTTCCCACGTGTGGTGCAGTTCGCGGCCAGTCTGCGGGAACCACACCGGGTGCCGCGGTACCTGGAGTCGCTGGCGGCGACGTTCCACAAGTTCTACGACGAGTGCCGGGTACTGCCGCGCGGCGACGAGGAGCCCGGCGACCTGCACCGGGCCCGGCTGCTGCTGGTCGAGGCCACCCGGACGGTGGTCGCCAACGGTCTCGACCTGGTCGGGGTCTCCGCCCCCGACCGGATGTGACCCGGCGAGGGACTTCGGACGCCGATGGCTTCGCACGAAGCTGGTGCCCTCCACGGACAGGTCGGGCATCGAGGCCCCGAATGGCTCTCGCCGCCTGCCGACAGCAATGTGCTGGTCCGGTCGCTATGGCCACGCAACGTCGTCAAGGGCGCCGACGGCGTCCTGAGGGTGGCGGACGTGTCGGCCGTCACACTGGCCGAGGAGTTCGGGACCCCCGCCTATGTGGTGGACGAGGACGACTTCCGGACCCGGGCCCGAGGCTTCCGCGACGCCTTCCACGACTGCGACGTGTACTACGCCGGCAAGGCGTTCCTCTGCGGCGCGGTCGCCAGATGGGTGATCGACGAGGGACTCAACCTCGACGTCTGCTCCGGCGGTGAGCTCGCGGTGGCAGTACGCGCCGGTGTGGCCGGCGACAGGATCGGCTTCCACGGCAACAACAAGTCAGACGCCGAGCTCACTCGGGCACTCGACCTCGGTGTCCGCATGGTCATCGTGGACTCCTTCGGGGAGATCGAACGGCTGTCGGCGCTGGCGAGACGCAATGGCGCGCCGGTCCCGGTGATGGTCCGTGCCACCGCCGGGATAGAGGCGCACACGCACGAGTACATCGCGACGGCGCACGAGGACCAGAAGTTCGGGTTCTCGATCTCCGAGGGCGACGCCCTCGAAGCGGTGCGCCGGGTCGCCCAGGAGCCCCTGCTCGCGCTCCGCGGCCTGCACTCCCACATCGGCTCCCAGATCTTCGACACCTCCGGATTCGAGGTAGCGACCCGCCGGGTGCTGGCCCTGCACCTGCAGGTCCGCGATGAGCTGGGGATCGTCATGCCCGAACTCAATCTCGGCGGCGGGTTCGGGATGGCCTACACCACCAAGGACGATCCGCAGACCCCGAGCCAGCTCGCGGAGGCCATCCTGGAC
>JBKPNJ010000107.1:0-6714 GCA_046732575.1 Actinomycetota bacterium | reverse complement strand
GGTAGGCCCCCGACGTTGTGATGGCTCTTGATGTTGGACGTTCCCGCGCCGCCGCCGGACTCGACCACGTCGGGGTAGAGCGTTCCCTGCACCAGGAACTCGACGGTCTCGCCGTGCGCGCCGGCCTCCGAGACGATCGCCCGCTCGGCCGCCTCGAACACCCGGATGAACTCGCGCCCGATGATCTTGCGCTTCGCCTCCGGGTCGCTGATCCCCTCCAGTGCGGTCAGGAAGCGGTCGGCGGCCTCGACCACCCGTAGCGACACCCCTGTCGCGGCGACGAAGTCGCGCTCGACCTGTTCGGCCTCCCCCTGGCGAAGCAGACCGTGGTCGACGAACACGCAGGTCAGCTGGTCGCCGACGGCCCGCTGGACGAGCGCGGCCGCTACCGCGGAGTCCACCCCACCGGACAGGCCACAGATCACCCGCTTGTCACCGACGGTCGAGCGGATCGCGTCGAGTGTCTCCTCGACGATGTTGACCATCGTCCATGTCGGGCGACAGCCGGCGATCTCGAGCAGGAACCGCTCCAGCACCGCCTGGCCGTGCTCGGTGTGCAGGACCTCGGGATGCCACTGGACGCCGGCGAGTGCCCGGTCGACGTCCTCGAACGCGGCCACCGGCGAGCCCGCGGTGGTGGCCAACGTGGTGAAACCGGTCGGGCCGCTCACGACGGAGTCACCGTGGGACATCCACACCTTGAGCTGGCCGGGCAACGCGGCCAGCAGGGTGCCGGGCTCGGTGACGCAGACAGCGGTGCGGCCGAACTCCGACAGCCCGGTCCGGTGAACCTCACCGCCGAGCGTCAGGGCCATCGCCTGGAAGCCGTAGCACATGCCGAAGGTGGGGATCCCTGCCGCGAGCAGTGCCGGGTCCAGCCGGGGGGCGCCGGGCTCGTAGACCGACTGCGGTCCGCCGGAGAGGATGATCGCCTTCGGCCGGCGGCTGAGGATCTCCGAGGCCGGGGTGGTGTGCGGGACTATCTCGGAGTAGACCCGGGCCTCGCGGACCCGGCGGGCGATGAGCTGTGCGTACTGTGCCCCGAAGTCGACCACGAGGACCAGATCGTGCAGCTCCTGGGTCACGCGTCGTCGGCCTTCCACGGCGGCGGATGTGACCTGCCCGACATCTCGGGCAGGTCAAAGGTCGGCAGAAGTCTATCCGCCCCGCCCGGCCACCACGGGACGATCCCGGCCGGACCGGTGCCCCGCCGAGCGCATGGCGGAGCTCCCCGAGGACTCCGCTCACCGCACCACCCTGAGCCGTAGGGCCGTGCCAGCGTGCCCCGGCACCACCGGGTGCCTCGGCGCGATGCTGGCGATCTGCTGGTAGGGCTCCCCCAGTCCCGGCCGTGGATCGGCCTCCCCCCGGTTCGGCCAGTAGGACGCCGCCCGCTCGGCCTGGGCGGTGATCGTCAGCGCCGGGTTGACCCCGAGGTTCGCCGAGATCGCCGAGCCGTCGAAGACGTGCAGGCCGGGATGGCCGTAGACCCGGTGGTAGGCGTCGATCACTCCTGTGTCGGCCGTCGCGCCTATCGCGCACCCGCCGATGAAGTGGGCGGTGAGCGGCCGGTTGAAGGGCTCGCCGATTGTTCCGCCGGGGGTGCCACCCACGACCTGTGCCATGGTCCTGGCGGCGGTGTTCCCCAGCGGGATCCAGGTGGGGTTCGGGGCGCCATGCCCCTGTCGGGATGTGAGACGCCGCCGGCCGGTGAGACGCCCTCGCTTGGTGAACGTGGTGATCGAGTTGTCCGAGGTCTGCATCACCAGCGCGATCACTGTGCGCTCCGACCAGTGCCTGAAGTCATAGAACCGGCCGAGGTCGCCGCGCTGTCGCCAGAGCTCGCGCAGCCAGGTGTGCCAGCGAGGGCCAGGGCCATCGCCGTCGGTGAGAACCGTCTGCAGCAGCGACATCGCGTTGCTGCCCCTGCCGTACCGCACCGGCTCGACATGGGTCTCCGGATCGGGGTGGAACGATGACGTGATCGCCACTCCCCGCGAGTAGTCCTGCGAGGTGTCCGAGGCGACAGTGCCGAGGATCGACTCGGAGTTGGTGCGGGTGAGGACGCCGAGCCGCTCCGACAGATGTGGCAGCATGCCCTGGTCTCGCATCCGGTGCAGCAGCCGCTGAGTGCCGAGCGCCGACGCCGCGAACACGACGTGCTCGGTACGGAATCGCCGGGTGGCCCGCCGGGCTCTGGTGCCCCGGACGTCGACGAGGTATCCGCCGTCCTCGTGCGGCCGCACCGAGGTGACTGTGGTCAGCGGGTGGACGTCGGCGCCGGCCCGCTCGGCCAGGAACAGGTAGTTCTTGGTCAGGGTGTTCTTGGCATGGTGTCGACATCCGGTCATGCACTCGCCACATTCCACGCAGCCGCGACGAGAGGGTCCCACCCCGCCGAAATAGGGATCGGGGACCTCGCGCCCCGGTTCACCGAAGAACACGCCGACCGGTGTCGGGTGGAACGTGCTCCCGACGCCCATCTCGACGGCCACCCGTCTCATCACCTCGTCGGCCGGGCTGGAGTTCGGGTACTCCACAACGCCGAGCATGCGCTTGGCCTGGTCGTAGAACGGCGCCAGCTCACGCTGCCAGTCGGTGATGTCACGCCACTGCCGGTCGTTGTAGAACGCCTGCGCCGGCTCGTAAAGCGTGTTGGCATAGACGAGGGATCCGCCGCCGACACCGGCGCCCGACAGGATCAGGCAGTTCTTGAGGACGTCGATCCGCTGGATGCCGTAGCAGCCCACGGCCGGCTTGAACAGGAACCGTCGCACGTCCCATGACGTCGAGGGGTACGTCGTCTCGTCGAACCGGGCACCGGCCTCGAGCACGCCGACCCGGTAGCCCTTCTCGGTGAGCCGCAGCGCAGCGACGCTGCCCCCGAAACCGGAGCCGATGACTACCACGTCGTAGTCCGGCGCAGGTTCGTGCGCGGGGTCGGGTCCACCGCCGCCACCGGCATCGGCGAGGCTCATCGACGTCGGGCTCTCCTCAGCACCCGGAGCTGCGCGTTCATGGCGGCCACGAACTGCTGGTCGCTCATTCCCCAGAACGGTGCGAACGGCAGCAGCCGTTGCGAGGCGACCGTCTGCGCCTCGACGAAGCGGTGGATGCCCTCGGCGCCCTGCCGGCGCCCGAGCCCCGACTGGCGCATCCCGCCCATGGGGGCGTCGATGCTGCCGAACGTCGCGGCGAAGGCCTCGTTGATGTTCACCGACCCGGCCCGGATCCGCGCCGCCACGGCGCGGGCGCGGGATACGTCCCGCGAGTAGATGCTCGCGTTGAGCCCGAACTCCCCGCTGTTGGCCAGCGACACCGCCTCGGACTCGGTGGAGAAGCGGGAGAGCGACACGACCGGGCCGAAGGTCTCGGTGTCGAAGCAGACCATGTCCGGCGTCACGTTCGTCAGCACCGTCGGCTCGTAGAAGAGCGGTCCCACGTCGGGGCGGGTACAGCCGCCGGTCACCACCGCGGCTCCCCGGGCGACGGCGTCGGCGACGTGCTGGGTGACTCTCGCCAGCTGGTCGGCCGAGACCAGCGAGCCCATGTCGCCGCCGAACCCGATGGCTCTCGACATCTTGAGCGCCCCGATCCGCCGGACGAACCTCTCGAGGAAAGGATCGTAGACCGAGTCCGCGACGTACAACCGCTCCATCGACACGCACAGCTGCCCGGCCGAGGAGAAACACGCGCGCACCGCGCCTTCGGCCGCCCGGTCGAGGTCGGCGTCGCGCAGGATCAGCATCGGGTTCTTGCCGCCGAGCTCCAGGGAACAGCCGATCAGCCGGTCCGCCGCCCGGCGCGCGATCAGCTTGCCGGTCGCCGTCGATCCGGTGAAGCACACGTGGTCGGCCTGCTCGACGATCTCAGTGCCGACGACCGGGCCCGGCCCGGCAACGATCTGCCACACGTCGGCCGGGAAGCCCGCATCCTCGAGCAGCTCCGCACCCAGCAGCGCGGACAGCATGGTGTGGGCATCCGGCTTGTGCACGACTGTGTTGCCGGCCAGCAGGGCCGGCAACCCGTCGGCCATCGCCATCGAGAACGGGTAGTTCCAGGGGGAGATCACCCCGACCAGCCCCTTCGGCACCCGGTTGACGTGAACGCTCGTCAGCCCGGGCATCAGCCCGACTCGGCGGCTCGGCGCCAGGTGGCGGGCCGCGGTCCGGGCGTAGTAGCGGGCGGTCAGCGCGACGTGGGCGGCCTCGTCGTAGGCGTTCTTGCGGACCTTGCCCGCCTCCCACTGGACCAGGTCCATGATCTCGCTCTGCCGGTCGAGCACGACGTCGTGCAGGCGCAGCATCAGCAGGGCGCGCTGACGCAGTGGCGTCGCGGCCCACGACGACTGGGCCGCACGGGCGCGCAGCGCGGCCTCCGCTACGTCCTCGACACTCGACTGCGGAATCCTGGCCAGCGGTTGCCCCGTGAATGGGGCGTACGAGGTCACGGTCCGGCCGGTGGTGCTCACGATCCGCGCGCAGAGCCGGTCAGCACGCCGGGGGTCGATGGCCGGCTCTACCGACGGAACGCCCGCCGGGTTGACAGCCGCGGCGATCACCGGATCGACCGCCAGGGTGCTGCCCGGCGGTGCCGGCCGGGCCGCGGGGCGGTCGACCTCACCGACCTCGCTCGGGAACGCGGACATGCCCTGAGCCTAGTCCGCGTGCGCCAGCCGCCTCGCGGCTCGGGGGACCGGGTCCGGGTGGCGCAGGCGAGCCGTTGACCGGATCGGCGCGGGACCTAGCCGGCCTTGATGGAGATGTCGTCGATGAGGAAGCTGGTCTGCTGGGAGCCGTTCTCGTTCAGGACGAATCTCAGCGTGACCCTCAGCCCTCGCAGCCTCGACAGCTCGACGGTCCGCCGGTGGTAGGTGTCGTCCCACTCGGTGTTGTCGAACCGTGCCAGCGTGACCACCGAACCACTGGGCTTGACGATCTGAACCTTGAGTGTGTCCTGTGCCCGGTGCTTGTTGTAGCTGTCGATCAACAGGTGGTAGGTGAGGGTGATCGTGGTCGCCCTGGGCAAGGTCAGCGTCTGCGCGACCGACCGCGTGCTTCGGTGGCCGTATTCGTTCAGGTAGGCGTACCACCTGCCGGTGCGGGCGGAGTACGCCGGTCTGGTCCTGATGACACCGCGCGGGGCGACCCAGCCCCGTCTTCCCAGCTCGAAGCCGCCGTTGCGGACCTGGTTGACCCGATGGCTCGCGGTCAGCGGGCCGGAGCATCCCCACAGTCCCCGACCGACGGCCACAGCGGTCCAGGTCCGTGTCACGGCTTTGCAGGCCCCGCTGTTCCTGCCGTAGAGGTCACGCGCCGCGCGGATCGTCGCGTCGCGGGCGTCCCGGTAGTTCGTCCACGAGGTCATGTAGACGGTAAGCGCCCGGTACCAGATGCGCTCGGCCCTGGTCCGGCCGATCCCGTCGATCGCACTGCCGTTGCAGGTGGGACTGTCGTGCGACCGGCCTCCGATCGTCTTGGCGCCGCTGCCCTCGGCCAGCAGGTAGAAGAAATGGTTGGCGACTCCCGACGTGTTGTGCACGTTGTCGCGGCCCATCAGCGGCGTGTAGCAGTTGAGGCTTGCGCCGTCGAGGTGCGGGTTGTCCATCCGCTGAAGCCAGTGTGGGGAGCCGTTGATGATCTTCTCACCGATGTAGTAGTCGCCCGGATCGGAGGGGTTGCCGGCGGAGAACTCCACCATGCTCCCGAAGATGTCACTGGTCGCCTCGTTGAGGCCGCCGGACTCACCGAAGTACAGCAGCCCAGCGGTGTCGGACGTGACGCCGTGGCTCATCTCGTGGCCGGCGACGTCGAGGGAGACCAGCGGCGATGTGGCGCCTCTTCCGTCGCCGTAGGTCATGCAGAAGCAGGCGTCGTCCCAGAAGGCGTTGTCGTACCTGACCCCGAAGTGGACCCGGCTGCGAGCGCCGACGCCGTCGCCACGGATTCCGTGGCGGCCGAAGGTGTTCTTGTAGTAGTCCCATGTCACACCGGCGCCGTAGTGCGCGTCGACGGCGGCGCTCTGCGGTCCCGACGTCCGGCCGTTCCCCCAGTGGTTGTCCGCGTCGGCCAGCACGGTTCCGTTGCCGTCCGTCCGGTGGTTCATCGTGTACGTCGCCTGGTCGCCCCGGGTGAGGTCGCGCAGCCGGTACGACGCGCCCACGTCGTCGGTGTGGATCTTGACGGTGCCTCCGTACAGCGAGCGCCCGGTGCCGACGGCGTCCGAGGTCTCCATCATCGGCCAGCCACGGATCGGAGTGCCGTTCAGCGCGTCGACATAGACCATGTCATGGGCCGGGGCCCCGCCGCGACGGCCCATGATCTTCGTTCGCCAGGCCAGCCGGGGAGCGCGACCGAGCCCCCAGAGGGCGAGCGACGGCCGAACCGCGCTGTGAGACAGGCCACGCGAACGTTCAGCCGCCGCGACCGCAGCGCGGGCCGGGACCTGCGCGTGGACCGACACCGCCGAGAGGTCACTGCGACTGGCGTAGTCGACCGAGGCGATGCGCCCGGTCGGGCGCTGGTGGACGACGATGTCGCCCCCCAGGACCGGCAGACCGAGGTACGTCCGGTCGTACCGAACGTGAGTAGTCCCGTTCACGTCTCTGAGCACGTCCGTGACCACCAGGGACTGGCCGGTGCCGAGCCGGAGCGCCGAGGCCGTCCGGGCCGCCCGGGCCTGCGCCGAGGCGATCGCCACGGCCCGGGCCACGAC
>JBKPNJ010000106.1:0-14162 GCA_046732575.1 Actinomycetota bacterium | reverse complement strand
CGAACCCCCTGGTTCCGCCGTGCAGGCTGTTCGGCGGGTTGTTGATCGGCAGGTGGTAGGTCGTGCCGTCGAGGGTGAAGGTGCCCTCGGCGATGCGGTTCGCGTACCGGCCGATGATGGCGCCGAAGTACGGGCTCTCGGTCTGGTACTCCTTCAAGGTGGCGAGCCCCAGGGTGACGTTACGGAAGTGTCCGTGCCGGTCGGGAGCGGTCATCGACTGCACGATCCCGCCGTAGGTGAGGATGCGCACGCGCATCCCTTGTGTGTTGACCAGGGTGTATCGGTAGACCGGTGCACCAGCCGGGGTGGTTCCGAAGCGGTCGCGGGTGATGCTCGCGGCCCCGGCTGTCCTGTCGCTCCTGGCGACGCCGGAGTTGGTCGATGCACCGGATGAGGGGACGGCCGCGATGCCGATGGCGGCCAGGACCGCCAGCGAGGACCCGAGCCCGAGGGCCCGGGTGAGACCTCGCCGACCGGCCGTCGAGGTGCGGGTGCTGAGGATGCTGCGCATGACACTCCTTACTGTCCGGTCGGGGAGGGCGGCGCCTCGCGTTGCCGACGCCGTGGGAAGGTGCCGCGGCCCTTGGCGATGGTTCGGTCGTCATCCCCGATGCTCCAGCGGTCTTAACGCCGCGTGACGTGTCGTGTCTCAGCCTGCCTCGTCCAGAGAACGCTCACAACCGGTGCGCAAGGCAGGGGGGCAGGCGGCCGAGGAGATCTTCGTGGTCCTCGCTGTATCGCGCTCAGGAATGGCCACCGTCGCCGTGTGCCTCTCCGGCGATTCCGGGACGTTGGGCTAGATGTCGTCCGGCACGGGGTCCGCGTGCCGGTGGGCGACCCTCCATTCCCCACCCTCGCGACGGTAGATCTGGGTCGCCCGAAGGGTGTACGCCCGGGCCTCACCGTTGACAGATGCCCGGGTGTGCTCATATCCGACCGTGTAGGCCATGTCACCCAGCACATCGGCGGCAGTGACCTCGAACGAGTACGACGTGCAGTCGGAGAAGCCGTCTGCCAGCCGGGCGAACAGCTCGTTCAGCTCCTGCTGCCCAGTGGCGTTCATCCAGGCACCCAGAACCGTCACCGGCTCCTTCTCCGACCAGATCGCACGCCGAGGGGAGGCGTCGCCGTTGTGGAGCGCGACCTCCGCATCCTTGAGTCGAGAACCCACCCAGGCCAGGAAGTCGTCCCGGTCACCCAATGCTCCACCTCCCGTGCAAGACCACAGGTACGCCGAAGCCCGCATCGTCGAAGAACCCGACCCCACCACGAGGCGGGGCCACGTTACCGCTGGCGCCGCCCCGCCAGCCGTGGAACGTGGTGCGCCCGCTTCTCCATCCGCCGAGTAGGGACATGGTCGGCTTACTGAGTCGAACGCCCGCCAGCGGTAACCGTGCCTGGTGCGGCATCCTGCTCATCCTGTGGGTCTCCCGATCGTCGTGCTCACGCTCGTCATCTGAGCACCGAGGCCAACGCCCCGCTCCGGAGGCGGGTGTCATACGCCGTCCCGGTTCCGGACGCTTTCGGGAGTACGCACCTTGACGTCCTTCGGCAATCCCTCCATCCAGGTGCCGTCGGCTCCTGTGACGAGTGTCAGGCGTGCATCGGCAAGCGGGGCGTTGGCGACGCGCAGCGTCGGGATCGATGTCGGCAGCGCCGGGTCGATGTACACCTCACCCTCAGGCAGGTCGGGGTTGAAGCGAAGGATGCTTCGCAGCAGCATCAGCGGTGTCGCCGCGGCCCAGGCTTGGGGAGAACATGACGTGGGATAGGGGACGGGCCTGGGGAACTCATTGCGCTCCAGGCCGCTGAACAGCTCCGGTAGGCGTCCGTCGAAGCAGCCGGCGGCGTCGAGCATCGCCTGCGCGACGGTCCCCGCCTCGGCAACGAAGCCGTAGCGCATCAGGCCTGCGACCGCGATGGCGTTGTCGTGTGGCCAGACGGACCCGTTGTGGTAGCTCAGTGGGTTGTAGGCGCCCATCGTGGTGGCCAGGGTGCGAATGCCCCAGCCGCTGAACATCTCCCTGGACAGCAAGACCTCCGCGACACGCGCGGCCTTGTCGTCATCGATGATTCCGGTCCACAGGCAGTGCCCGATGTTGGACGCCAGGGCATCGATGGGTGTCTTGTCGCGGTCGAGTCCGACTGCGAACCAGCCCCTGTCCGGCAGCCAGAACCGCTCGTTGAACGCCGATCTCAGGTCCGCCGCGCGGCTCAACAGCTCGTCAGCCCGGTCGCTGTCGCCCTGACGTCGTGCGATGTCCGCTCTGCTGATCAGCGCTTGGTACACGTACCCCTGCACTTCACACAGGGCGATCGGAGGCTCGGCGATCCGGCCATCGGCGAAGTTGATGCCGTCCCAGGAGTCCTTCCATCCCTGGTTCCGCAGACCGCGGTCGGTCAGGCGTTCGTACTCGACGAACCCGTCGCCGTCGGCGTCCCCGTATGTCGTGATCCAGGTCAGAGCATGGTCTGCGTGCGGAAGGAGATGGTCGAGCTCCTCGTCGGACAGCCCCCAGCGCCAGAGCTCGCCCAAGAGACAGACGAACAGCGGGGTCGCGTCGACGGTGCCGTAGTACACCTTGTCGCCACCCAGGGCGAGTGCGGCTTCGGCCCCGAACCTCATCTCGTGGAGGATCCGGCCGGGCTGTTCTTCGGTGGTCGAGTTGAGCTTTTTGCCCTGGTAGCGCGCAAGCGTGTGAAGGGTCCCGACCGCGAGGTCCTGGTCCACCGGCAGCGCCATGTACGCGGTGAGCAGCGAGTCGCGACCGAAGAGGGCCATGAACCAGGGTGCTCCTGCCGCGATCGCCAGGCGTCCCGGATGCAGCGGGTCGAAGATGCGCAACGACCCAAGGTCTTGCTGTGTCCGCTGCAAGGTCCGACACAGCTCATCGTCGACCCCTGACACGGTGGGAGCCTGCTCGTACCACTCCTGCAGTCGCACGCTCGGTGCAGCATCCTCGATCGGACTCCCTACCGGGTACTTCGGCGTCGTCTCTACGCCGTCGAGCGTCGGCAGCGCCTCGACGGACGTCCGCCACTGCTGCCTGGCGGGGATGACCCTGCGAAAGGTCATCTGTCCCATGCCGGCCACGGCGCCGACGGCGCGAACCCGCACACCGCGCCGCGAGGACGGGGTGACGTGCTCCACCTCCAGTACCCCGCTCCCGGCCCGTGCCTCCCGGTCCGAGGCCGGCAGCGTGCGCCCTTCCTTCACCGCGAACAGGTCCGCGAAGTCAGCGTCGATGTGCAGGTCGATTCGAACCGATGCCGGCTCGGGGCCGACGTTGCGCACGATGATGTCCTCACGCATGCCGGCGCCGACGTACCGCTCACGCTGGACCAGGAGAGTGCTCTCGTGGCCGGTGCTGCGGGGTTTGCCCCGTCCAATGAACGTAGCGTGGTGCGGCTCACGGCTGAACACGGCCAGGTGATCGAGATCATCGCCGTTCACCGTGACCCGCCAGGTCGAGACCACTCTGGTGTCCATGAAGAAGACGCCGTGAGGCGACCCGCTGCTGATATCTCCGTTGGAGTCGCTGACGCAGAACGACGAACCTTCGACCAACGTGACGGCGCCTCCGACATCGGCCGAGGCTCCACGGAACTGCCAGCTCCCGTTCATCGCGCTCTTCTGGGTGCGAACACGACAGTTGTGTCGTTCTCCTCAATGGAGACAAATAGTGGCATCTGTACCCTCGGCTCGAACGTGGGAGCGTGGCCGGTCGCGCGCCCTCGGCACCCTTCAGTTTGGCTGAATCGTGGTGCTTCAGCAGGATTGAACCCCGGGTTCCGCGGGTATCTCGCACACGCATGCGCTCGCAGGAGGCCTCGATGCGGATAGGTCTGATCTCGCCACCGTGGGTCCCCGTCCCGCCTCCGGCCTACGGCGGACTGGAAGCGGTGGTCGACCGACTCGCTCGGGGCCTGGTGCAGGCCGGCCACGACGTGCTGCTGGCTGCGCCCGCCAACAGCTCCTGCCCGGTTCCTCAGGTCGATGAGACCGATGACATCCCTGGCGACGCCGCCATCACCGGCGACACCGTCACAGAGATGGCGCACGTCGCAAGGGCATACGCCGCAATGACCGCGGTGGACCTGATCCACGACCACACCATCGGCGGGCCGCTCTATCGGCACCGTCCCGAGGGCGTCCCCGTCGTCACCACGAACCACGGGCCGTTCGAGCCCAGAACGAACCGCCTGTTCCGGCACATGCAAGTGGATACCGCCATCGTCGCCATCTCCCGACACCAGGCATCGACCGCGGATGACGTGCACATCACCCGGGTGATCCATCACGGCATGGACGTCGAGAGTGTGCCGGTCGGCACAGGGCGAGGCGGGTTCGCGGCATTCCTCGGCCGGATGGCCGCCGACAAGGGTCCACGTCAGGCGATACAGGTGGCCCGCAAGGCACAGATGCCGCTGAAGATCGCGGCGAAGATGCGCGAGGATGCCGAGCGCGACTACTTCGAGTCTGAGATCCAGCCGCTTCTCGGGGGAGATGTGGAGTACATCGGCGAGGTCGACGAAGCCGGGAAGTACGAGCTGCTCGGAGCGGCCGTCGCCATGCTCAACCCCATCCAGTGGTCAGAACCCTTCGGGCTTGTCATGATCGAGTCATTGGCGTGCGGCACCCCGGTGGTGGCCACGGGTTCGGGTTCCGTACCGGAGATCGTCGATGACGGCAGCACGGGCTTCGTGCGGGACTCGACAGACGACCTTGCCATGTGCCTGTCCAAAGCCGTCGACCTGGACCGGGCTGCATGCCGGAAGGCCGCCGAGACGCGCTTCAGCACGACGCGCATGGTGTCCGATCACATCGACCTCTACCGACATGTGACGTCCGTCACAGTGGAACCATGACGGCGACGCATGACAGCCGAAGGGTGTGTCACGTGCGGTGACCGGTTCCATCCGACCGGGTGAACCCTGGTCACTCTCAGCGATAACGCCAGTTCAGACCGGGTGCGCCCGGCAGGATTCGAACCTGCGACCTTCGGATTAGAAGTCCGTTGCTCTGTCCAGCTGAGCTACGAGCGCATGGATGCCGGCAGCACCCTACGGGGCAGGCACGTGCCCGCCCCGACCTGACGAAGTCTATTGGCGACGCCGATCGTCCGCCCTCCCGAAGTGCTGCCTGCCGTTCGGACCTCCTCTGCCGCGCCGAACTCAGCGTCATCGGGCCCGGCCCCCCGGGTACGCTCGCCGCGTGAGTGTGCCGACCCTGCCGGTGATGACGATGGAGGGACTGCGGCCGCAGCGGCGCCACTCGGGTTGGCTGGTGCTGATAGCGGTGACGGTGGCCACCGTGCTCGCGATCTGCGGCTGGCTGACCTATCTGCAGGTGAACGATGACATCGGGGGCCACGGACTGGCCTGGGGCCTCGGGTTCGCGTTCGTCCCAGTGGTTCCGCTGACCGCGCTGCTGCTGTGGCTGGACCGCTTCGACCCGTCTCCGGTCGGGTGGCTGGTCCTCGCGCTGGCCTGGGGCGGCCTCGGTGCGACGTTCATCGCGCTGGAGGTGAACAGCCACGTCGCCTCCCGCATCGGTGACGTGTACGGACCGAGCGCGAGGTCGGCGGTGTTCGTCGCCCCATGGGTCGAGGAGGCGTGCAAGGGCGCGATCCTGCTCGTCATCGCCTTCGTCCGCAGGCACCGGTTCAACGGCATCGTCGACGCACTCGTACTCGCAGGCCTCAGTGGCATCGGTTTCGCCTTCACCGAGAACATCGTCTACTACGGCAACGTGTTCGCCCGGGCGACCGGAAGCGATCGGGGCTCCGAAGCCGCACTCGAGGCGGTACGAAACCTGTTTCTGTGGCGAGGAGTCGCGCTGCCGTTCGCTCATCCCATGTTCACCATGCTCACCGGCATCGGGGTCGGCATCGCGGTGCGACAGCGCCACGCGATAGTTCGAGTTCTGGCGCCTGTTGCGGGGTACGTCTGCGCCGTGGTGGGTCACATGGGCTACAACGCCGCCGCCTCGTTCACCACCCGCACCGACGGACTGTGGCCGATGTACGTCGCCATCGTGCTGCCGGTGTTGGCGAGTCTGGTGGCCTTCGTGCTCTGGGTCCGGGTCCGGGAGCAGCGGGTGATCGAGGCTCGGCTCGGCGACTATCGCGTGTACGGATGGCTCGACCAGGCCCAGATCGATGCCGTGTCGTCGATCTCGGCCCGTCGTGCCGCCCGCCGCGCGGCGCGCCGGGACGGGGATGAGCGCCGCGACGCGGTCCGCCGCTATCAACGGCTCTGTTGCGAGCTGGGCTTCCTGCGGGACAAGATCGTCCGCGGCGTCGCAGGCACCGAGGCCGTCGAACGCGAAGGCGAGCTCATCTCCTCGGTTCGCCTGCTGTTGCCTCTCACGACAGCGGGGACACCGAGTCCTGCGCTGGCCTCGACGGCCCTGAGTTGGTAAACGGCAGCAGTTCGGGCACAGGGAAGACAAGATGGTGCCCAGTCGCCGTACCCGAGGTAGGCAAGCAGGTGAGCGCGTGAAGTCCCTGGATCCGCCGCCGGACCTGCTCAGCGCCCTGCTCCGGCTGCACGAGGCGCTGGGCGCGACGGCGCTCACCTTGGAGACCCCGGGTGTCGATGACGCCCGCGCGGCCAGGACCCAGATGGTCGACCAGCTCGAGGACTACATCCTCCCGCGGCTCATCCAGATCGACGCACCGCTGCTCACCGTGGTCGGCGGATCGACCGGGGCGGGCAAGTCGACCCTCGTCAACTCCGTCGTCGGCCGGCGCGTGAGCGAGCCGGGGGTGCTGCGACCCACGACACGGTCTCCGGTGCTCGTACACAATCCGGCCGACGCCGAGTGGTTCGAGCAGGAGCGGATCCTGCCAGACCTGGCCCGGACATCGGGGGCGACCGGGGACCCGAACGCCCTTCAGCTGGTGGCGGTGGACGCACTGCCGCCTGGCCTGGCCATTCTCGACGCACCCGACATCGACTCCGTCGAGAAGCAGAATCGGGTGCTGGCCGCCCAGCTGCTCGCCGCGGCGGACCTCTGGCTGTTCGTCACGTCCGCTGCGCGCTATGCCGACCTGGTGCCGTGGGACTTCCTGAAGACGGCAGCCGAGCGTTCCACCGCTGTCGCCGTCGTCCTGGACCGTACCCAGCCGGAGTCGGTCCGCGAGGTTGCCGGCCACCTGGCGCGCATGCTGTCGATGCGCAGGTTGGGCGACTCGCCGCTGTTCACCGTCGCGGAGTCCGCGGTCGATGCCGACGGGTTGCTGCCCGACGAGGCGGTCGCCCCGATCCGGGCGTGGCTGCAGGCGTTGGCGGCCGACGCGGACTCCCGTTCTGAGGTGGTGCGACGGACCCTCGACGGCGCCGTGAGGTCTATCGGCCGCCGCAGCGCGGACCTGGCCCGTGCCGCCGACGAACAGGAGAAGGTCGCAGCACGGCTACGTGATGCGGTGGACGAGGCGTACGGACAGGCGACAGCGGCGGTCGAGAAGGCCACCCAGGACGGCACGCTGCTGCGGGGGGAGGTGCTTGCCCGCTGGCAGGAATACGTCGGCACCGGGGAGCTACTGAAGTCGCTGGAGGAACGCGTCGGGCGCCTCCGGGACAGGATCATGGCGGCTGTCAGTGGTCGCCCGCAGACGACGCAGCAGCTGACCGTGGCGGTGGAGTCCGGGCTGGAGACGCTGATCGTCGAGCACGCGGAAGCGGCCGCCGAGCGGGCAGAGGCGTCGTGGCGGTCCCTCGAGGCCGGTAGGCACCTTCGCGAGCGGGCCGACCGGGATCTCGGCCGGGCGTCACGCGGCTTCCGCTCGCAGGTCGAGCGGGCGGTCCGCGAGTGGCAGCAGGGTGTCCTCGACATGGTTCGGTCCGAAGGCGGCGACCGCCGGAACACCGCCCGGGTCCTGGCGTACGGCGTCAACGGCATCGGTGTCGCGCTGATGATCGTCGTGTTCTCCCAGACCGCTGGATTGACCGGCGGGGAGGTCGGGATAGCCGGCGGCACTGCCGTTGTGGGCCAGAAGCTGCTCGAGGCCCTGTTCGGCGACCAAGCCGTACGCTCGCTGGCCGATCGGGCCAACGCCGACCTGCAGCGTCGGGTCGAGCTGCTGTTGTCACTGGAGAGAGAGCGGTTGTTGCAGGTGCTCGACTCCGCGCAGCCCCGCGGCGGACAGGGTGGAACGCTTCGAGAGCTCGCCCGCTCAGTGGAGACCGCACGCATCGATGCGGATGTCGCATGAGCGGGATTCTTGAAGGGATGAGGAGCACGGAGAGCCGGCGCCGCGACATCGCGGCGCGGGTCGACGGCCTGGAGCGAGCCGTCGAGGCCGCGGAAGGAAGGCTTGATGCCCAGCTCGTCGCCGAGGCAAGGGCGGTCCTGGACCGGACCGGCCAACGGCTGCGGCTGTCACCGGACCACACAGTGGTCGCGCTCGCCGGCGCCACCGGCTCGGGCAAGTCGTCCCTGTTCAACGCCATCTGCGGCCTCGACCTCGCCGGCGTAGGAGTCAAGCGGCCGACGACGTCGTGGGCGCTGGCTTGCGCATGGGGAGCCGACGGAGCCACCGAACTGCTCACCTGGCTGGGTATCCCGCCGCGACATCAGGTGTCGCGGCTGTCGATGCTCGACGAGCAACCAGCCGACCGGGACCTGGCCGGCTTGGTCCTGCTCGACCTGCCCGACCACGACTCGACCGAGGTCTCCCACCACCTGGAGGTCGACCGGATGGTCGACATGGCCGACCTGCTCGTATGGATACTCGACCCCCAGAAGTACGCCGATGCCGCGATCCACGACCGCTACCTGCGGCCGCTGGCGTCGCACGAGGATGTCATGCTCGTCGTGCTCAACCACATTGACGAGCTTCCGCGCGACCAGGTGGGACCGTGCCTGGCCGACGTCCGTCGGCTGCTGACCGCTGACGGGCTCGGTGCGGTGCCGGTTCTCGCTACGTCTGCGGTGCGTGGTGACGGCCTCGAAGCGCTCCGCGACCTCCTGGTGGAAAGAGTGACGGCGAAGAAGTCGTCGCGCGCCCGGATGCTGGCCAGCATCGCCGCCGCCGCCGAGTCGCTCGGTGAGGTGACCGGAGATGCCAGGCCCGCAGGCATCAGCCGTACCGGTCAGCGAGACCTCATCGATGCCTTCGCCGACGCCGCGGGAGTCCCCGTCGTGGTCCGGGCTGTGGAGTCGTCCACCCGCACCCGGGCCCGCCAGGCAACCGGATGGCCGTTGACGAAATGGCTGTCAAGGCTTCGACCGGACCCTCTCAAACGGCTGCACCTCGGGCCGGCCGGCACGGCCGCCAAGGGGCGTACCTCCATCCCGGAGGTGAGCCCCGTGCAGCGCGCCCGCGTGGACGGGGCGGTTCGTCAGGTGGTCGACGAGGCGAGCCGCGGCCTGCCCCCGGCGTGGGCGGAATCCACCCGGCGCGCGTCGATCTCCAGGGTCGACGACCTCGGTGACGCCCTCGACCGAGCGGTGATGACGACGGACCTGGGTGCCTCCCGAACGCCGCTGTGGTGGACTGGCACTCGAATCCTGCAGTGGCTGCTGTTCCTCGTCGCGGTCATCGGGGCGGCCTGGCTCGGCGCGCTGGCGGTGATGTCCTACCTGCGGTTCCCCGATCCGGCCACGCCGGACTGGCATGGCGTCGCGTACCCGACAGTGCTGCTGCTCGGTGGCGTGCTTCTCGGCCTGGTCGTCGCGCTGGCCTCCCGGGTGGGTGCGAACGTCTCCGCCCGCAGGAAGGCCGCAGCGGTCGACCGGCGGCTCCGGACGGGGATCGGGTCGGTCGCCCAGGACCTGGTGATCGCACCCATCGGCGCCGAGATCGACGCCTATGCCCGCTGTCGCGACGGGATAGCCGCCGTTCTGAGGCGATGATCCGGCTGAGCGGATGCGGTGTCGCCTGCCGGCGGCCCACAGACCTGCGACGGGCGTTCCTTGTGCACAACCGGCCGCCGCCCGGTGACGGTCGGCTGCTTCCTCCGGCGAGAGTGTGGGCGCAGTTCACCCACCCGAGCAGAGGAGTCAGCTGTGAGCGATGTGCAGACCACGATCATCGGATATGTCGGCGGGGACGTCACGTTTCGTGAGGGCGGTGCCGGCGGACCGGACCGGGCGACGTTCCGGGTGGCATCGACGCCCCGGTTCTACGACAAGATCAACGGGGGGTGGCGCGATGGGGAGACGGTGTGGAGCACCGTGTCGTGCTGGCGGGCGCTGGCGGGCAACGTCAAGACGTCGGTTCACAGCGGCGATCCGGTCGTGGTGATCGGACGCCGCCGGGTCAACGTCTGGCAGAACGCCGACGGGGTCAAGCAGGAGCGTGAGTTCGTCGACGCGCAGGTCGTGTGTCATGACCTGAGCCGGGGGACCTCGGTGTTCCGCAAGACGCCCCGAATCGCCGAACGTGCCGATGACTCCGAGGACTTCATCGCCATGCTTGACGCGGCTGAGCGGTCCGCCGCGGCCGAGCGCTCGCCGGTTCCGTCCATCGGTCAGGGGCGGGGTGGGGATGACGACGCCGTGACGGCCGCGTAGCCGCCGAGCGGGCTGGCGTGAGCGGACTCTCGATCGCCTGCCCCATCATCCTGCCGGTGGGCTCCGGCCCTGCGTTTTGGGGATGCGGTCGTCGCGCCGTACGCTCGACCACCATGGCTGAGTACGTTTACACGCTGCGCAACGTGCGGAAAGCACACGGAGACAAGGTCGTCCTCGACAACGTCACCTTGTCGTTCCTTCCAGGAGCCAAGATCGGGGTCGTCGGTCCCAACGGCACCGGCAAGTCAAGCCTGCTCAAGATCATGGCGGGGCTCGACCGCCCGTCCAACGGCGACGCCTACATAGCACCGGACGCCACGGTCGGCATCCTGCTGCAGGAGCCGCCGCTGACCGAGGGTGAGACCGTCCTCGCCAATGTCGAGGAGGCCGTGTCAGGCATCAAGGGCAAGCTCGACCGGTACAACGAGATCTCCGCGGAGCTCGCCGACCCCGATGCCGACTACGACTCCCTGCTGGCTGAGATGGGCGATCTGCAGACCGTCCTCGACCACGCAGAGGCCTGGGATGTCGACTCCCGTCTCGAGCAGGCGATGGACGCCCTGCGCTGCCCGCCACCGGACGTACTCGTGGACAACCTGTCCGGTGGGGAGCGCCGGCGGGTCGCCCTGTGCAAGCTCCTGCTTCAACAGCCCGACCTGCTGTTGCTGGACGAGCCGACGAACCATCTCGACGCCGAGAGCGTCCAGTGGCTGGAGCAGCATCTGGCCAAGTACCCGGGTGCTGTCCTCGCCGTGACCCACGACCGCTACTTCCTCGACAACGTCGCCCAGTGGATCCTCGAGCTCGACCGCGGCAAGACATTCCCCTACGAAGGGAACTACTCCACCTATCTGGAGACCAAGCAGAAGCGGCTGGTCATCGAGGGCCGCAAGGATGCCAAGCGTCAACGCATCCTCGAGCGCGAGCTGGAGTGGGTCCGGTCCAACCCGAAGGCGCGGCAGGCCAAGAGCCGGGCCCGGCTGCAGCGGTACGAGGATCTGGCCACCGAAGCCGAGAGGTGGCGAAAGGTCGACTTCGAGGAGATCAACATCCCGGCCGGACCTCGCCTCGGGTCGACGGTGCTGGAGTCGGACGGCCTGGTGAAGGGCTTCGCTGGGCGGGTCCTCATCGACGGGCTCAGCTTCACGCTGCCACGAGCAGGCATCGTCGGCATCGTCGGACCGAATGGTGTCGGCAAGACCACACTGATCCGGATGGTCATCGGGGAGGAGAAGCCCGACGCCGGCGAACTGCGGGTGGGGGAGACAGTCAAGATCTCCTACGTCGACCAGGGGCGCGGCCGGCTGGACCCGAAGAAGACTGTCTGGGAAGTCGTCTCCGACGGCTTGGACCACGTCAAGATCGCCAACTTCGAGATGCCCAGCCGCGCCTACGTCGCATCGTTCGGCTTCAAGGGCCCAGATCAGCAGAAGCCGGCGGGCGTACTGTCCGGCGGGGAGCGAAACCGGCTCAACCTCGCGCTTACCCTGAAAATGGGCGGCAACCTGCTGCTGCTCGACGAGCCGACCAATGACCTCGACGTCGAGACGCTCCAGTCGCTCGAGGACGCCCTGCTGGACTTCCCCGGCTGTGCCGTGGTGATCTCCCACGATCGCTGGTTCCTGGACCGGGTGTCGACCCACATCCTTGCCTGGGAGGGCGACGAGGATGACCCGGCGAGGTGGTTCTGGTTCGAGGGCAACTTCGCCGACTACGAGGCGAACAAGGTCGAGCGACTCGGTGCCGAGGCGGCCCGGCCGCACCGAGTGACGTACCGGAAGCTCACCCGCGACTAGGACACCAGACGATCAGATCGAGGAGCGGATGTCCGCACCCGGTGAGGTGTTGGCGTCGCAGAGATGGTCGGCGACGGTGTCGAAGACTCGGCCCATGGCCAGGAAGTCCTCGGGGTCGGCGAGGTCGACCAGGTTGTCCCGGACCCCACGGACGTGGGTGTGGGCGGCCTCTTCCAGCGTGGCCTGGCCGGTCGGGGTGAGCTCGGCGAGGACGCCCCGCCGGTCCGACCGGCAGGACACGCGCCGGACAAGGCCGGCCTGCTCCATGCGGGCCACGGTGTGCGTGACCCGGCTGCGGGAGTGACTGACCGACTCAGCCAGCATCGCCATCCGTAGCTGGTGGCCCGGCGCCTCCGAGAGTCGCACCAGGATCTCGTACTCAGGCAGCGACAGGTCGTGCAGCTCACGCAGATCCCGGTCGAGCCGCTCGGTCAGCAGGGTGGTCGCGACCAGATATGCTCGCCAGGCGCGCTGCTGCTGCGCGGTGAGCCAGCGGGTGGTTGTGGTCGTGGTCATGCCACCAGTGTACGTGTCAGATCGTTTAAACTTCAACTTTCTGCCCTGTCCCGCGATCCGACACTTATCCGGCGCGATCCGACAGTTATTCGCGCCGACCCGACACTTATCGCGGTTTCCGCGCGTCCAACGGTGGTTGACCCGGCGGAGAATTGGGTGCTCGGTGCCCGAGGCTCAGCTCATTCGCTCCAGGATCATCGCCATGCCCTGGCCGCCACCGACGCACAAGGTGATGAGACCGATCTGCTTGTCGTGGAAGTCGAGCGCGTTGATCATGGTCGTCTGAAGCCGCGCGCCGGTCATACCGAACGGGTGGCCAACCGCGATCGCCCCACCGTTGACATTCAGCTTGTCGATGTCGATGCCGAGGTCTTGGTATGACGGGACGACCTGGGCGGCGAACGCCTCGTTGATCTCCACGAGGTCGACATCGTCCATCGTCATCCCCGCCCGGGCCAGCGCCTGCTCGGCGGCCCCCACCGGCCCTAGGCCCATGATCTCCGGGGACAGGGCGGTCAGTCCCGTCGAGACGATGCGGGCGAGCGGCCTGATCCCCAGCTCGTGGGCCCTGGTGTCCGACATCACCACCACGGCGGCCGCCCCGTCATTGAGCGGACAGCAGTTTCCGGCGGTGACCAGGCCGTCGGGCCGGAACACCGGCTGCAGCGCGGCGACGGCCTCGTAGGTCACTCCCGGGCGGGGCCCGTCGTCCTTGGTGACGATGGAGCCGTCCGAGAGCGTCAGCGGGGTGATCTCGCGTTCCCAGAAGCCGGCAACGATCGCCTTCTCGGCAAGGTTCTGCGAGCGTACGCCGAACTCGTCGAGCTCCCTGCGGGTGAGCCCCCGGGCTTGGGCGAGGTTCTCCGCCGTCTGGCCCATCGGCATATAGATGTCGGGCAGCAGACCATCCGCGCGCGGGTCATGCCACTCGGGGGCGCCACCGCCGGCGGCTTCGGCGGTGCGTGCGGTGGCTGCGTCGAACAATGGGTTGCGGGTGTCCGGCAGACCATCGGAGCTTCCCTTGACGAAGCGCGAGACGGTCTCGACGCCGGCGGAGATGAAGACGTCACCCTCGCCGGCCTTGATGGCGTGCATCGCGATCCTGGTGGTCTGCACGCTCGAGGAGCAGTATCGCGTGACAGTCATCCCCGGCAGATGGTCATACCCGAGCAGGATCGCGACCACACGCGCCATGTTGTAACCGGATTCACCCCCGGGCAGACCGCAGCCCAGGATCAGGTCATCGATGTCGCTCGGGTCCAGTTCGGGCAGCTTGTCCAGGAGCGTGCGAACGATCGCTGCCGTCAGGTCATCGGGGCGCACGTCCC
>JBKPNJ010000105.1:0-8479 GCA_046732575.1 Actinomycetota bacterium | reverse complement strand
GGATGGGGCCGCCGGAGCGGCAGGCCGACGTCATCGTGGTCGGCGCCGGGCCGGCCGGGTCGACGACGGCCTACTATCTCGCGCAAGCCGGCGTCGACGTGCTGCTGCTGGAGAAGACGGCCTTCCCGCGCGAGAAGGTCTGCGGCGACGGCCTGACACCCCGGGCGGTCCGCCAGCTGGTGGCGATGGGCGTCGACATCGAGGGCCCGGGATGGATCAGGAACCGCGGGCTGCGCATCGTGGGCGGCGGCAACCGGCTCGAGATGCCCTGGCCCGATCTCGCCGAGTTCCCGTCGTTCGGGCTCGTGCGCACCCGGCTCGACTTCGACGAGATCCTCGCCCGGCACGCTCAGAAAGCCGGTGCCCGACTGATGGAGCGGACCGCTGTCACCGGACCGGTACACGACGAGCGCACGGGCCGGGTCTGCGGGGTCACGGCCCGGCCTCTCGACGACGGCGGCCACAAGCGCGGAGTGGCCGAGGAGGTCTCGTACTCCGCGCCGCTGGTCATCGCCGCCGACGGCAACTCGGCCCGGTTCGCCCTCGGTCTGGGCCTTCGGCAGCGAGAGGACCGCCCGATGGGGGTGGCGGTTCGCACCTACTTCTCCAGCCCGCGGCACGAAGACGACTGGCTCGAGTCGTGGCTCGAGCTGTGGGACGGTCCGGTGGAGGACGGCGCGCTGCTGCCGGGCTACGGCTGGATCTTCGGTGTCGGGGACGGCACGTGCAACGTCGGACTCGGTATCTTGAACACCAGCAGCGCATTCCGCAGCGTCGACTACAAGAGACTGCTGCGGCGCTGGCTCGACCACACCCCCCCGGAGTGGGCGTTCAGCGCGGACAACATGACCGCGCCGATCCGCGGGGCCGCGCTGCCGATGGGCTTCAACCGCAAGCCGCACTACGCCGATGGAGTACTGCTGGTGGGCGACTGCGGCGGCATGGTCAACCCCTTCAACGGCGAGGGCATCGCCTATGCCATGGAGGCGGCGGTGCTGGCCGCTGACGTGGTGACGCAGGCCCTGAAGCGGGGTGACGCGGCAGGTCGTGAACGGGTGCTCGACGGCTATCCGCGGGCGCTGGAGCAGGCGTACGGCGGCTACTACACGCTCGGCCGGATCTTCGTCAACCTGATCGGCAACCCCACGTTCATGCGGCTGGCCACCAGGCACGGTCTCCACCACGAGACGCTGATGCGCTTCGCGCTCAAGCTCCTCGCCAACCTCACCGAGCCGAGCGGCGGCGATGCCATGGACCGGATGATCAACGCGCTGACGAAGGTAGCCCCGGCCGCATGACCGTCTCGATAGTGGACTCCGGCAGTCGCCCGAGGAACGGACGGTCCTAGGATGACAAGCCCGTCGTCGTGCGGTGGCAGAGACAGCTGACAATGGAGGGAGCGGGTGGGCATGGACCTCTACTGGCCCATTCTCGGCCTCGGTCTGCTGGCCGGAGCGTTCGCGGTGTTCTCGGTCGTCGTGAGCACGCTCACCGGGCCGAAACGCTACAACCGTGCCCGGCTGGACTCCTACGAGTGTGGCATCGAGCCCACGCCACAGCCGGCCGGAGGCGGCCGCTTCCCGGTCAAGTACTACATCACCGCGATGCTCTTCATCGTCTTCGACATCGAGATCATCTTTCTGTACCCGTGGGCCGTCGCGTTCGACTCGATGAAGGTGTTCGGCCTGGTCGAGATGGTGCTGTTCATCGGCACAGTGTTCGTCGCGTACGCCTATGTGTGGCGGCGGGGCGGCCTGGAGTGGGACTGACAGGACTCGGAAGCCAACCTCGGATGGGGCGATAGGCATGGGTATCGAGGAGAAGCTCCCCAGCGGGGTGCTGCTGACGACTGTGGAGGGTGTGGCCGGCTACTTCCGCAAGGCCTCGCTGTGGCCGGCGACGTTCGGCCTGGCGTGCTGCGCGATCGAGATGATGACCTCCGGCGGCCCCCGCTACGACCTCGGGCGCTTCGGCATGGAGGTGTTCCGAGCCTCGCCGCGTCAGGCGGACCTGATGATCGTCGCCGGACGGGTAAGCCAGAAGATGGCCCCGGTGCTGCGGCAGATCTACGACCAGATGGCCGAGCCCAAGTGGGTGCTGGCGATGGGCGTCTGCGCGAGCAGCGGCGGGATGTTCAACAACTACGCGATCGTGCAGGGGGTCGACCACATCGTCCCGGTCGACATGTACCTGCCCGGGTGTCCGCCACGCCCGGAGATGCTGATCGACGCGATCCTGAAGCTGCACGACGAGATCCAGCACACCAAGCTCGGCCCGCACCGACGCGCGGAGATCGCCGAGCAGGAGCAGGACGCGATGTCGGCGCTGCCCACGTCGCAGATGAAGGGACTGCTGCGGTGACCGACGACGGCTCCTCAGCGCTGACTCCGGGTACCGACGCCGACATGACCGACCGGCTGCCCGAGAACCTCACCCCCCAGCAGGAGGCCGGCTCGGAGCAGATCGAGGTGATCCGCGTCCGTCATGGCATGTTCGGCGTCGCCGACACCGGTGACACCTCGGGCTACGGACGGCTGACCCGGACCGTCCCGCTCCCGGGGCAGGCCGACCGGCCCTACGGCGGCTGGTTCGACGAGGTCAGCGACCGGCTGGAGACCGCACTGGGCGGACCGGGCTTCGGCACCGCTATCGAGAAGGTCGTCGTGCACCGCGGAGAGATCACGTTCCACATCCGCCGGGCGCACCTGGTCGAGGTGGCCAGGCAGCTGCGCGACGAACCCGGCCTGCGGTTCGAGTTCTGCTCCGGCGTCTCCGGCGTCCACTACCCGGAGGACGTCGGGCGCGAGCTGCACGCCGTCTACCATCTGCTCTCGATGACCCACAACCGGCGCATCCGGCTGGAGGTCAGCTGTCCGGACGCCGACCCCCACATCCCCTCGGTGGTGTCTGTCTACCCGACCAACGACTGGCACGAGCGCGAGACGTTCGACTTCTTCGGCATCGTCTTCGACGGTCACCCGGCACTCACCCGGATCGAGATGCCCGACGACTGGCCGGGCCATCCGCAACGCAAGGACTACCCACTCGGCGGCATCCCGGTGGAGTACAAGGGCGCGACGATCCCGCCGCCGGACCAGCGGAGGTCTTACAACTGATGACCGAGCACAACGTTCTCCCCGACGAGGGCACCGACCCCTACGCCACCGGGGCCAGCACCGCCACCGGCGCTCGTACCGCCACCGGCACCGTCTACACGGTGACGGGCCAGGACTGGGACGCGGTCGTGGCCGGCGTCGCCGAGAACGACGAAGAGCATGTCGTGGTGAACATGGGGCCACAGCACCCGTCCACGCACGGTGTGCTCCGCCTCATCCTCGAGCTCGAGGGCGAGGTCGTCACCGAGCTGCGCTGCGGGATCGGCTACCTGCACACGGGCATCGAGAAGAACATGGAGTACCGATCCTGGACGCAGGGGGTGACGTTCTGCACCCGGATGGACTACCTGTCGCCGTTCTACAACGAGGCCGCCTACTCGATGGCGGTCGAGCGGCTGCTCGACATCACCGGGGACATCCCCGAGAAGGCCGACGTGATGCGCGTGCTGTTGATGGAGCTCAACCGCATCTCGTCGCACCTGGTGGCGATCGCCACCGGCGGGATGGAGATCGGCGCGCTCACCGTGATGACGATCGGCTTCCGCGAGCGTGAGGCGGTGCTCGACCTGTTCGAGCTGATCACCGGCCTGCGGATGAACCACGCGTTCATCCGACCGGGGGGTGTCGCGCAGGACATGCCGCCGGGCGCACTGGAGCAGATCCGCGAGTTCGTGAAGCTGATGAAGAAGCGGCTGCCGGAGTACGCCGCGCTCTGCAACGAGAACCCGATCTTCAAGGGCCGTCTCGAGAACGTCGGCTACCTCGACCTGGCCGCTTGCCTGGCGCTCGGTGCCAGCGGGCCGGTGCTGCGAGCAACCGGGTACCCCTGGGACCTGCGCAAGACGCAGCCGTACTGCGGCTATGAGGACTACTCCTTCGACGTCGTCACCTGGGACACCGCCGACGCGTACGGAAGGTTCCGGATCCGGCTGGAGGAGATGTGGCAGTCGCTGCGGATCGTCGAGCAGTGCGCCGACCGCCTGCAGGGACTCGAGGGCGCCCCCATCATGGTCGCCGACAAGAAGATCGCCTGGCCGAGTCAGCTGGCGGTCGGCAACGACGGCATGGGCAACTCGACCGACCACATCCGCCACATCATGGGTGAGTCGATGGAGGCTCTGATCCACCACTTCAAGCTGGTGACCGAGGGCTTCCGGGTGCCCGCCGGTCAGGCGTACGTCCCGGTCGAGTCCCCGCGCGGTGAGCTCGGCTGCCATGCCGTCTCGGACGGAGGGACCAGGCCGTTCCGCGCGCATTTCCGGGACCCGTCGTTCGTCAACCTGCAGAGCGCCCCGGCGATGTCGGAGGGCGGCCAGGTGGCCGACGTCATCGTCGCCGTCGCCAGCATCGACCCGGTGATGGGTGGAGTGGACCGTTGACCACCGAGTCTGCGCTTCCCGATGAGACGGTCGCGGCCATGCACGACATCGTCGCCCGCTACCCACACCCGCGCAGCGCCCTGCTACCGATGCTGCACCTGGTGCAGAGCGTGGAGGGCAGAGTGACCGCCCAGGGGATCGAGACGTGCGCACAGGTGCTCGGGATCTCGGCCGCCGAGGTGTCGGGGGTCGCGACCTTCTACACGATGTACAAGCGCCACCCGGTCGGCGACTACCACGTCGGTGTCTGCACCAACACGCTGTGCGCCGTCATGGGCGGTGACGCGATCATGGAACGCCTCAAGGACCATCTCGACATCGGCAACGACGAGACCACCGCCGACGGCAGGATCACCCTCGAGCACGTCGAGTGCAACGCCGCCTGCGACTACGCCCCCGTGGTGATGGTCAACTGGGAGTTCTTCGACAACCAGACGCCTGAGTCCGCGACCCAGCTCGTTGACGACCTCCGCGCGGGCGCGCGGGTCCAGGCGACAAGGGGAGCACGCCTCGTCACCTGGCGGGAAGCCGAACGGGTGCTGGCCGGCTTTCCCGACGACCGCGCCGACGAGGGTCCGGCCGCCGGTCCGGCCTCGCTGGTCGGCCTGCGCCTGGCGCACGAGCGCGGCTGGTCGGCGCCGAGCGGCGACTCCCCCGATGACGGCGGCGACGGGGACACCGGCAGCCAGCCGGCGCACCCGCAGGGCGCGGCGGAGCAGGCCGACACCTCCAGGGCGGAGTCGGAGACCAAGGTCGCCGACGCCCAGGGTGACGCACAGGGTTCAATGTCGGGTGACCACGGCAGCGAACGGAAGGACGGCGAGTGACCGACACGCTCACCCCGGTGCTGTCGGCGGACTGGGATCAGGACCGCGCCTGGACGCTGGAGGCCTACGAACGCAACGGCGGGTATGACGCGCTGGGCAAGGCGCTGGGGCATGCACCGGCGGACATCATCGAGATGGTCAAGGACTCCGGACTGCGCGGTCGCGGCGGCGCCGGCTTCCCGACCGGGATGAAGTGGGGCTTCATCCCCAAGGACGACGACAAGCCGCACTACCTGGTCGTGAACGCGGACGAGTCCGAGCCCGGAACCTGCAAGGACATCCCGCTGATGATGGCCACGCCACACCTTCTCATCGAAGGCGCGATCATCTCCGCCTACGCCATCAACGCCAGCCACGCGTTCATCTACGTTCGCGGCGAGGTGCTCCATGTGGTCCGCCGGCTGCAGCGGGCGGCGCAGGAGGCCTACCTCGCCGGGCATCTGGGCAAGGACATCCACGGCACCGGCTACACCCTCGATCTGGTCATCCACGCCGGAGCCGGTGCCTACATCTGCGGCGAGGAGACGGCGATGCTCGACTCGCTGGAGGGCCGCCGCGGCCAGCCTCGGCTGCGCCCCCCGTTCCCCGCGGTCGCGGGCCTCTACGCCGCGCCCACGGTGATCAACAACGTCGAGACGATCGCGTCGGTGCCGTCGATCGTGAGCAGGGGCGCGGACTGGTTCAGCTCGATGGGCACGGAGAAGAGCAAGGGCATGACCCTGTACTCACTGTCCGGGCACGTCGTGAAGCCTGGACAGTACGAAGCGCCACTGGGCATCACCCTGCGCGAGCTCCTGGACCTCGGCGGCGGTGTGCGCCCGGGGCACACGCTGAAGTTCTGGACCCCCGGAGGCTCCAGCACGCCGATCATGACCGGGGAGCACCTCGACGTGCCGCTGGACTACGAGGGAGTGGCGGCCGCCGGGAGCATGCTCGGCACCAAGGCCCTGCAGATCTTCGACGAGACCACGTGTGTGGTGCGCGCCGTGCTGCGGTGGACGGAGTTCTACAAGCACGAGTCGTGCGGCAAGTGCACTCCGTGCCGGGAGGGCACCTGGTGGCTCGTCCAGACGCTGCAGCGCCTCGAGGACGGTCACGGCACCGAGGCGGACCTGGAGACGCTGCTCGACCTGTGCGACAACATCATGGGCCGGTCGTTCTGTGCGCTGGCCGACGGCGCGGCGAGCCCGATCATGTCCTCGATCCAGTACTTCCGCGACGAGTACCTCGACCACCTGAGGCCGGGTGGCTGCCCGTTCGACCCGGCCGCGGCAACGCTGTTCTCTCCGGTCGGAGTCGGCGCGTGAGCGTCCAGACGGGCAAGCCCGCCGGCGGGGCAGTGGCACGCCGCCCCGAGGAGGAGCTCGTCTCGCTGACCATCGACGGGGTCGAGGTGAGCGTCCCCGCGGGCACGTTGGTGATCCGCGCCGCCGAGCTCATCGGCGTGCAGATCCCGAGGTTCTGCGACCACCCGCTGCTGGACCCCGTCGGGGCATGCCGGCAGTGCCTTGTCGACGTGCCCGACGCGGGCAACGGCCGGCCGATCCCGAAACCGCAGGCGTCCTGCACTCTGCCGGTGGTCTCGGGCATGGTGGTCAACACCCAGGCGACCTCGCCGGTCGCCGACAAGGCGCAGCAGGGGATCATGGAGTTCCTGCTGATCAATCACCCGCTGGACTGCCCGGTGTGCGACAAGGGCGGCGAGTGCCCACTGCAGAACCAGGCCCTGACCAACGGCCGGGGCGAGTCACGGTTCACCGAGACCAAGCGCACGTTCATCAAGCCGATCAACGTCTCTGCCCAGGTGCTGCTGGACCGCGAACGCTGCGTGCTGTGCGCCCGCTGCACGCGGTTCTCCGAGCAGATCGCCGGTGACCCGTTCATCACGCTGCTGGAGCGGGGGTCACTGCAGCAGGTCGGCATCTACGAGAAGGAGCCGTTCGAGTCGTACTTCTCGGGCAACACGATCCAGATCTGCCCCGTCGGCGCCCTGACCAGCGCGGCCTACCGGTTCCGGTCCCGGCCCTTCGACCTCGTCTCGGCGCCGAGCGTCTGCGAGCACTGCGCCTCCGGCTGCGCCATGCGCACCGACTTCCGGCGCGGCAAGGTGATGCGCCGGCTCGCCGGCGACGATCCGGAGGTCAACGAGGAGTGGAACTGCGACAAGGGCCGGTTCGCATTCACCTACGCCCGGCAGCCGGACCGGCTCACCCACCCACTGGTGCGCGACGAGGACTCCGCCGAGCTGCGACCCGCGTCGTGGTCGGAGGCGTTCGACGTCGCGGCGCGCGGTCTGGCTGCGGCGGACGGCTCGGTCGGTGTGCTCACCGGCGGCCGGCTGACGGTCGAGGACGCCTACGCCTACTCCAAGTTCGCCCGGGTGGCGCTGGGCACCAACGACATCGACTTCCGGGCCCGCGCCCACTCCGCCGAGGAGGCTGACTTCCTCGGCAGCGTCGTCGCCGGGCAGGGTCTCGGTGTGACCTACGCCGACCTGGCCAGAGCCACGACCGTGGTCCTGGCCGGGTTCGAGCCCGAGGAGGAGTCGCCGATCGTCTTCCTCCGGCTGCGCAAGGCGGTGCGGGCGACGGGTCTCGACGTGCTGGCCATCGCGCCGCTGACCTCACCGGGGCTGGCCAAGCTCGACGGCACTTTGATCAGGACCGGTCCGGGCGGTGAGGCGTCGGCGCTGGCCGACCTCGCCGCGAACCCGTCGATCGGGCCCGACGCCGTCGTGCTGCTCGGCGAACGGCTGGCCTGCGTCGACGGCGCGCTGTCCGCGGCCGTGACCCTGGCGCAGACCACCGGCACCCGCCTCGCCTGGATCCCCCGACGCGCCGGCGAACGCGGTGCCGTCGACGCCGGCTGCCTGGCCGGGCTGCTGCCGGGCGGCCGACCGGCCACCGATGCCGCCGCGAGGGTGGACGTCGGGACGATCTGGGGCGTCTCGCCGCCGGCCCGCAGCGGCCGCGACGGGTCCGCGATCCTGGAGGCCGCGGCATCAGGTGAGCTCCAGGCACTGGTGATCGGCGGCGTCGAGATCTCCGACCTGCCCGACCCCGCACGAGCCCGCGAGGCCCTGAGCGCCGCGCCGTTCGTGGTGAGCCTGGAGCTCAGGGCCAGCGAGGTAACGGCCCAGGCCGATGTGGTGTTCCCC
>JBKPNJ010000104.1:0-11528 GCA_046732575.1 Actinomycetota bacterium | reverse complement strand
TGGTGATAGCCAAGGCTCGCAAGCACATCAGCGACCCGCTGACCGATACATCGGTTTCGCTGATCTGCCCGTTCGCCGCTTACCTGCTGGCCGAGTCGTTCCACGGCTCCGGAGTGCTCGCCGTCGTCGTGGCCGGGCTTTTGCTCGGGCACAAGGCCCCCGTCCTGCAGTCCGCCTCGTCGCGCATCTTCGAGCGAAACACGTGGGCGACGATCCAGTTCGTCCTGGAGAACTCGGTGTTCCTGCTGCTCGGCCTGCAGGCGCATCGGATCTTCTCGGCCCTGAGCCGCAGCTCGCTACCGGCGAGCCGGATCGCGCTGGCAGCCGCAGTCGTGCTGATCACCGTCATGGTGCTGCGGCCCATATGGGTCTTCCCGGCGATGTACATTCCCGGGTTGATGCGCGAGGTCGCCGCCAGCGAACCGGGACCACGCTGGACGGTTCCGGCCGTCATCTCGTGGGCCGGGATGCGCGGTGTCGTGACACTGGCGGCGGTGTTCGTGCTTCCCGAGACGACTCCGCATCGCGAGGTGCTCGTGCTGATCGCGCTCGTCGTGACCGCCGGCACGCTGCTGGTGCAAGGAGCGACGCTGCCGATGCTCGTACGCCGGCTCGGACTCCGCGGGCCGGACCCCGCAGAGGATGCTCTGCAGGAGGCGGGCATCTACCAGCGGGCCGCGACCGCAGGGTTGGCCCGGCTCGACGAGGTGGTCGTCGGGCTCGACGCCGCCGACGTCGTCGACCGGGTGCGCCAACGGACCCTGGATCGGGCGAACGCGGCCTGGGAGCGCCTCGGCGGCGCGAGCGAGACGCCGAGCCAGACCTACGCCCGGCTGCGCCAGGAGATGCTGCGGGCCGAACGGGAGGAGGTCCTGCGGCTCCGGGGAGGCGGGACTGTGCCGCACGAGGTGCTGCAGCGGGTACTGACCGTGCTCGACATCGAGGAGACCATCCTCGACCGAACAACGGCGGAGGATCTCGGGGGGCGCGAGAAGGAGCTCACCGTTCCGGCCCGGCAGGCGCAGGGGTGCGCGCACCTTGGCCGGGCATCCCAGGTACCGGCGCCGCGAACACCCACCGGCTGCGAGGAGTGCCTACGTGACGGCACGGCGTGGGTCCACCTTCGGCTGTGCATGGGATGCGGCCACGTCGGCTGCTGCGATTCCTCACCGGAGCGGCACGCGCAGCGTCACTACCAGTCGACCGAACATCCGGTGATGCGGAGTTTCGAGGCCGGCGAGGCCTGGCGTTGGTGCTTCGTCGACGAGCTCATCGGCTGATCGGTGAGGCGCCTCAGACCTCGTCGCGTGCCTCCCGGCGGCGGATCTTCGAGCCGAGCCACACCAGCGGGTCGTACTTGCGGTCCACGACCCGCTCCTTCATAGGGATGATCGCGTTGTCGGTGATCTTGATGCCCTCCGGGCAGACCTCCGTACAGCACTTGGTGATGTTGCACATACCGAGCCCGGCTGCATCCTGCGCGAGCTTGCGCCGGTCGTTGGTGTCCAGGGGATGCATGTCGAGCTCGGCGTAGCGGAGAAAGAACCGCGGACCGGCGAACGCCTTCTTGTTGTCCTCGTGGTCGCGCACCACATGGCAGACGTTCTGGCACAGGAAGCACTCGATGCACTTGCGGAACTCCTGACCCCGCTCGACGTCGACCTGCATCATCCGACGCTTGCCATCGGGGTCCCGCGGCGTCGGTGCGAACGCCGGAAGCTGCCGTGCCTTCTCGTAGTTGAACGACACGTCGGTGACGAGATCACGGATCACCGGGAACGTCCGCATCGGCGTCACAGTGATCGTCTCGCTCGGGCGGAAGTCGGCCAGCCGGGTCATGCACAGCAGTCGCGGACGGCCGTTGATCTCGGCAGAGCACGAACCGCACTTGCCGGCCTTGCAGTTCCACCGCACCGCGAGATCGCCGGTCTGGGTCGCCTGGAGCCGGTGTATCGCATCCAGGACGACCTCGCCCTCCTCGACGGCCACGACGTAGTCCTGCAATCCGCCACCGGACTTGTCGCCGCGCCAGACGCGCATCGAGAGGTCGTATCCCATCGAGTCTCCTGATTCAGCTCTGCGGCTCGAACAGCTCTTTGAGCTCATCGGGCATGACGGGTAGCGGTTGTTCCTTCAAGTGGATCGTGCCGCTGCTCTCGGTGAGCACAAGGTTCTTCGTCCCCCAGACGTCGTCGGGGCCGGCGTAGTCGTCACGGGTGTGCCCGCCGCGCGACTCCTGCCGGGCCAACGCGGCCTTGGCGATGCACTCCGACACCCGGAGCATGTTGTTGATATCGAGCGCCATGTGCCAGCCGGGGTTGTACTGGCGGTGCCCCTCCACGGTCAGCAGCTTGGCCCGCTCCTTGAGCTCGCCGATCTCCTTCAGCGAGTCCAGCAGCTCGTTCTCGGTACGGATGATGCCGACGAGACGCTGCATCACGTCCTGAAGATCCTTCTGGATGGTGTACGGGTTCTCGCCACCCTGCGTCGACTCCGAGAACGGCGCGAGCGCCAGCTCCGCAGCCGATCGCACCTCCGCGTCGGAGACCGCCGGACGGGCGCCCCCCAGCCTGCCCGCGTAGTAGGCAGCGTTGAGCCCTGCCCGCCGACCGAAGACCAGCAGGTCCGACAGCGAGTTGCCACCGAGCCGGTTCGACCCGTGCATCCCACCCGCGACCTCACCGGCGGCGTAGAGCCCGGGCACGAGCGCGGCACCCGTGTCGGCCTCTACCTCGACACCTCCCATCACGTAGTGACAGGTGGGGCCGACCTCCATCGGCTCGGCGGTGATGTCGACGTCGGCCAGCTCCTTGAACTGGTGGTACATCGACGGCAGGCGGCGGCCGATGAACTCGGCGTCGCGGCGGGAGGCGATGTCGAGGAACACGCCGCCGTGCGGAGAGCCCCGGCCGCCCTTGGTCTCGGAGTTGATCGCTCGCGCCACCTCGTCGCGCGGCAGCAGCTCCGGCGGACGACGGTTGTTCACCTTGTCGTCGTACCACCGGTCGGCCTCGTCCTCGGTGTCGGCGGTCTCGGAGCGGAAGTACTCCGGGATGTAGTCGAACATGAACCGCTTGCCCTCGGAGTTGCGCAGCACTCCGCCGTCACCGCGCACCGACTCCGTGACCAGGATGCCGCGCACCGACGGCGGCCAGACCATCCCGGTCGGGTGGAACTGGACGAACTCCATGTTGATCAGCGAGGCCCCTGCCTGCAGCGCCAGCGCATGCCCGTCACCTGTGTACTCCCACGAGTTCGACGTGATCTGGTAGGACTTCCCGATGCCACCGGTGGCCAGGACGACGGTCGGCGTCTCGAACACGATGAACCGGCCGCTCTCGCGCCAGTACGCGAACGCCCCGCTGATCCGTGGTGCGGACGGCCCTGCCGTCGCGTCGGTGAGAATGCGGGTGACTGTGCATTCCATGAACACGTCGATGCCCAGGGCGACGGCTCGCTGCTGGAGCGTCCGGATCATCTCCAGCCCGGTGCGGTCGCCCACGTGAGCCAGCCGGGCGAATCGGTGGCCGCCGAAGTCACGCTGGGAGATCAGGCCGTCCTTGGTCCGGTCGAACAGCGCACCCCACTCCTCGAGCTCGAGCACCCGTTCGGGCGCCTCCTGCGCGTGCAGCTGGGCCATCCGCCAGTTGTTGAGCATCTTGCCGCCGCGCATGGTGTCGCGGAAGTGGACCCTCCAGTTGTCGTCGGGGTAGGCGTTTCCCATCGCCGCGGCGATTCCGCCCTCGGCCATCACGGTGTGGGCCTTGCCCAACAACGACTTGCACACGATGGCGGTACGCGCCCCGGCGTCATGGGCTGCGATCGCCGCCCGCAGCCCGGCGCCACCCGCGCCGACGACGACGACGTCGTAAGCGTGCCGCTCGAAGCCGTGGCCGTCGGCGGTCAGCCCGCTGGACTGCTGGTCGGTCATCTAGAAGAACCTTACGTCGGAGATGTGCCCCGCCGCGAGGAGGTAGATGTAGAGGTCGGTGAAGCCCACAGAGAACAGCGACAGCCAAGCCCACAGTGCATGTCGCTTGTTCTGCTTGGACACGAACGTCCAAGCCTTGTATCGCAGCGGATGCTTGGAGAAGTGCCGCAGTCGGCCACCAACGGCGTGGCGGCAGGAGTGGCACGACAATGTGTAGAGCCAGATCAGCACCACGTTGACGAGCATGATGACCGTGCCAAGGCCCATGTGACCCCAGTTGCCGTCCTCGTCACGGAACGCGATGACGGCGTCGTACGTCAGGACCGCCGCGACGACCGCGGCGGCGTACAGAAACCACCGGTGGATGTTCTGCAGGATCAGCGGGAACCGTGTCTCGCCGCTGTAGCCGCTGTGCGGCTCAGCCACCGCGCAGGCCGGTGGCGAGACCCAGAACGCCCGGTAGTAGGCCTTGCGGTAGTAGTAGCAGGTCAGCCGGAACCCGAGCGGGAAGATCAAGACGATGAGGGCCGGCGACAGCGACCACCAGCTGATCGGCTGTCCGAAGTCGGAGGAGCCCTGCACGCACTCGCTGGTCAGGCACGGCGAGTAGAAAGGCGAGAGGTACGGCTCCGCGTAATAGTTCGCGCCTTCGAACGCGCGCCAGGTCGAGTACACCACGAACGTGAGGAAGACGATGAACGTGGTGAGCGGCGACAGCCACCACCGGTCACGGCGTAGGGTGCGGTCGGCGATGCGGGCCCGACCCGGACCGAGAACTCCCGTGGACATGCACGTGCCTCTCGCTGTGGATGCGCCTGCGCGATAGTTGTCAAGGTAGACGAGATCCGGGTCGAATGATGAGCCGGGTCACGCTTTAGGTGTGTCCGTCCGATCACATTGCTGCGTTGCCCCGTCGCCGTGAGCCGGCGAGCGGGGCGTGCCGGCCTCAGACGCGGGAGGTGCGTGACGATACCCACCGTGCACGCGGCCCCCGGGGAACACGCGAGACCAGTCAGGCGTGTGGTGGGCGCGGCGATCGTTCGCGACGGCAGACTTCTGGCGGCACGCCGGGTCAGGCCGCCTGAGCTGGCGGGTGGCTGGGAGTTTCCCGGCGGCAAGGTGGACCCCGGTGAGTCAGCAAGGGTGGCGTGTGCCCGGGAGGTCAAGGAGGAGCTCGGCTGCGAGATCGAGGTCGGGCCGCGGCTGCCCGGCGAGCAGACACTGGGCCGCGGATACGTTCTGCACGTCTACGTCGCACGTCTGATCCGTGGTGAGCCGGTCCCCCTCGAACACGATGCGGTTCGCTGGCTCGCTCCCGAGGAGCTGCCGCGGGTGCCGTGGCTGCCCGCGGAGCTGCCGTTCCTGGCGTCGGTCGCCGAGCACCTGCTCGATGGTGTGCGGCTGACCGGCGGAAATGTGGGGGGCGCCGTGCGGGTGGGCCACACGGTGCGAAGGCCGGCGGGGCCGTGGACTCCCGCCGTCCATGCCCTGCTGGACCATCTCGCCGTCCGTGGCCTGGACGGTGTTCCGACGGCGCTCGGGATCGATGTCCGTGGCCGCGAGGTCGTCAGCTATCTCCCCGGTCAGGTGTCTGATCCCGGCGTGGGCCGGGTTCCTGACGAGCAGGTCGAGGAGATGATGCGGTGGCTGCGCCGCTACCACGACGCGGTGGCGGACTTCGCGCCGCCGGCGGGGGCGGTGTGGCGCAACGTCAGCGCACCTATGCGTCCCGGCCAGATCATCTGCCACAACGACGTCGCGCCCTACAACGTGGTCAGGGAAGAGGGCCGCTTCGTCGGCGTGATCGACTGGGACATGGCCGGTCCCGGGCACCGGGTGGAGGATCTGGCGTTCGCGGCCTGGAACGGCGTACCGCTGCATGACGATCAGCCCACCGAGGAGTCGCTGCGGCGGCTGCTGTTGCTGGTGGACGCGTACGGCTGGTCCGATCCGGCCGGGGTGGTGGACGCTGTGGTGCCGCGGATCACGTCGATGGTCGAGCACATGCGGTCCGCGCAGCGTCGCGGGGACGCCGGCATGGCCCGCCTCGCAGCGACGGGAGAAGCCGAGCGTGCCACCCAGACGCTGAACGCCCTGCAGGCGCGCCTTCCGGCACTCCACGCAGCGCTCAGCGCAGCGCGTCCCTGAGGAAGTCGACCTGGAGGCGCTTCATGTTCTCCGCGACCTCCTCCTGCTGGGCCATGTGGGTCACCCCGTTCAGAGGCAGAACAGTGTGTGGCCGGCCGGCGGCCAGCAGCGCTGCCGACAGCCTGAGCGTGTGTGCGACCACGACGTTGTCGTCGACCATTCCGTGGATGATCATCAGAGGCCGCTCCAGGCGTGGTGCCAACGGCAGCAGGGAGTTGTTGTCGTAGACCTCCGGCTGCTCGAGGGGATGACCCATGTAGCGCTCGCTGTAGAACGTGTCGTACAGACGCTGGTCGGTCACCGGCGCTCCGGCGACCGCTGCATGGAACACGTCGGGCCTGGCGAGCACAGCGAGCGCAGACAGGTAGCCGCCGTACGACCACCCGGTGATTCCCACCCGGAAGGTGTCGATGTCGTCGGGGTACTCCGCGGCCACCCCCTCCAGCGCGTCAACCTGGTCCGCGAGCGTCACCTGCCCGATGACGTCGCGCACCGAGCGGTCCCAAGCGGCACCACGGGCCGGCGTTCCCCGTCCGTCCGCGACCACCACGCAGAACCCCTGGTCTGCCAGCCACTGCGACTCCAGGAAGCCGCGAGACGACGCCGTCACCATCTGGCCGTGTGGGCCGCCGTACGGCGCCATGATCACGGGCAGCCGACGCGAGCCCGGCTGATGGTCAGTCGGGAACAGCACAGCGGTGCGGATCTCCCGCTTCCCGACCCGCAACATGGTCACCCGCGGGCGGAAACCGGCGTAGAGCTGGTGGTTTCGCAGCTCGGCGGGTTGCCTACCGTCGCTCAGCACCATCACGTGGACGCCGTCGCTGTCCAGCGAGCCGCGTGATACTGCCGTGGTCCCGCCGGCCGACTCGCCACTGTGCACCGCTGCCCCCGAGGTCAGCTCCGTCACCGCGCCGTCGTAGCCCACGCGTACCAGCTGGACCTCGGTCGGCTCGGTCGACGCGGTGACGACCACTCCGGCCTCGTCGACTCCGACCACGGCGCGGACCTGCAGGCCGACCGGGCTCACCGGTGCACCGTCGACACAGATCCGCTTGGTGTCCTCGGAGTCCTCGGCCGTGATCAGGCAGCCGTTCGGGGCATAGGCAGGAACGCCGGCCACCAGGTCCACCCACAGGTCGTCGCGCTGCTCGCGGATTACCCGGGTCGAGCCGGCGGGTATGGACACGGCGAGCACCAGTGCCCGTCTCTGGTCCCTGCTCATCACCTGAAGGAGAGGGTCCCCGTGCGCCGTCCACGACACGCCGGTCAGATACGGGAATGCGGCCCGGTCCCACTGGACCTCAGTCCGATTCGCGTCGAGCCCGACATGCCAGAGGGTCACCTCAGCGTCTGCGGTCCCCGCAGCCGGGTAGCGGTGTGCCACTGGCGGCTCGGCGGGGTTGGCCGGATCCGCGACGTACCAGACCTGGACCGGGCTGTTGTCATAGCGCTCCACGAGCAGCGACTCGCCGTCCGGAGACCACCAGAAGCCGCGGAGGCGTCCCATCTCCTCGGCGGCGATGAACTCGGCCTGACCCCACACCACCTCGTCGCCGTCCGGCTCCGCCAGGGCGCGGTCGCCGTGGCCGCTCGACGCAACCAGCCTGAGGCCACCGGCGGCCGCGTAGGCGACATGACGTCCGGTCGGATCGAGCCGGGGGTCGATCACCTCACCCGTCGCCGGCAGCTCAACAGTCTCGCCGGTTGCGACGTCGGTGAGCCAGGCCCGGCCCGACAGCGCGAAGCACACCATCGAGGCGTCGGCGTCGCAGGCGTAGGAGACGATGCCGCGGGTCGCCTCACGACTGCGCTCGCGACGGGACAGCTCCTCCTTGGGCAGGTGCTCCTCGGCGCTGCCGAGGAGCTGGCCCGGGTCGGCCAGCAGCCGTTCCGAGCCGCTGTCTACCTCGTACACCCACAGCGACCCGGTGCGCGACGTTCCGGACTCGGAGCGCAGGAAGAGCACGCGACGTCCGTCGGGAGAGACCTCCAGCTGGCGCGGTACGCCGAGGCTGAAGCGAAGCGTGCGCGCGGACAGGCGCGGAAACGACGGGGCGTCTGCTTCGGGGGAGCGTCCACGGGTTGTCGCGTCGGCCGGGGAACCGGCGGGGGCATCGGTCATGTTCGCGATCCTGTCACGCGCCGCCGTGTCCCAGCGCCGTAACCTTTGCTCATGCCGCCGAACACGACCGGGCGCCGGATGTTGCTCGTTCACGCACACCCCGACGACGAGAGCATCAACAACGGCGCGACGATGGCGAAGTACGTCGCCGAGGGCGCGTCCGTCACCCTTGTCACGTGCACGCGGGGCGAGGAGGGAGAGATCCTGCTTCCGGAGCTGGCTCATCTCGGCCCGGTGGCTCAGGACACCCTGGGTGCTCACCGGGAGACCGAGCTGAACGTCGCGATGAAGGCGCTCGGCGTCACCGACTACCGCTACCTGGGTCCGCCGGGCCGGTTCCGTGACACGGGCATGATCTACGGCGAGGACGGAAACGCCGCGACTCCACCCGAGGTTCGTGAGGACACCTTCTGGCTCGCGGACCTCCGCGAGGCCGCCGACGAGCTCGTCGCGGTGATCCGCGAGATGCGGCCGCAGGTGCTCGTGACCTATGACGAGTTCGGCGGCTACGGGCACCCCGACCACATTCAGGCCCACCGGGTCGCGATGTACGCGTCGGTGCTCGCAGCGGCTCGCTCGTACCGGCCCGACCTCGGCGAAGCCTGGGACATACCGAAGATCTACTGGACCGCGATGAGCGAGACCAGGCTGCGCGACGGGCTGCGGCAGCTGCGGGAGTCCGGCGACCAGACCACCTTCGAGGGACTCGACCCGGACGAACCGCTGCCGCGGTTCGCCGTCGCCGACGAGCTGCTCGACGCGGCGGTCGACGGGAGTGACTTCGTCGAGGCCAAGCTGGCCGCGATGCGCGCCCACGCGACCCAGATCGCCGTCGACGGCCCGTTCTTCGCGCTGTCGAACAACCTCGGCAATCAGGTCTGGGCCATCGAGTTCTACCGGCTTGTCAAGGGCGTGGCCGGCGAGCGGGATCCGGGCACCGGGCTCGAGAATGACCTCTTCGCCGGACTGAGCTGAGTGAGCGCCGGTCTCGCTCGTCGCGCGGGCCGGATCGTCGCGCTGCTGATGGTGTTTCTGCTCGGCGCGGTCGTCGCGCTGGCCGCGACCGCCGTACACCGGGTCGACTCCCACGTCAGGGGAGTGGTGCTGCCCTGGGGCCTCGGGCTGGGCCTGGTCACGTCGCTGGTCGTGGGGCTTGCGGCCCGGGACCTGCTCGGGCAGGCGGGCGGCGTCTGCCTCGGCGCGGGCTGGCTGTGCCTCTTCGCCTGGCTGACGCTCGGCCGGCCGGAGGGTGACTTCGTCATCGCCTCCGACGGCCTGGGCTGGGCAATGCTGATCCTCGGGCTCGTCACCATGGCTGTGCTGTTCGCGATCACACTGCGCCGACCCTCCCCACCGGGTGGGCAGCGGTGAGGCGGCGACGGGGCGACCGGACCACCGGAACGCATGACCTGCGTTTCGGACTGCTCTCCGGCGTTGGTGTCGCACTGGTTCTCGCCGCGCTCTACGCCCTCGGCGTCTACACCGCCGGAGATGTCGTTCCGCGCGGTACGAGCGTCGCCGGCGTCGAGATCGGCGGTCTCACGCCACAGGTCGCCACTGCGACGCTGCGCCGCCAGCTAGGCCCGCGGCTGGACGACCCGGTCGTCGTCTCTGCCGCCGGTCGGGAGTTCCAGATCATGCCGCGGACAACCGGGTTGCACGTCGACATCCCCGCGACCGTGAGCAACGCCTACGGGGGCTCCCGGATGGATCCGGGACGCATGTTGCACATGCTCATCGGCGGTGACCCGGTCAGGCCGGTCGTGGAGGTCGACGGCGCGGCGATGCAGACCACGCTGCAGCGACTCGCGGCCCGGGTCGACACCGACCCCGGCGAGCCGTCCATCACGTTCGAGGGCGGCGCGCCGCACGTGCATCCCGGGAAGCCCGGAGTCGCGCTCGACCTGCAGGGTGCGAGCGACGGCATCGCAGACGGCTATCTGGACTCGACCGATGTGATCGAGCTACCCACCACAGCCGTTCCGCCGACGGTCGGCCGATCGATCGTTCGAGCCGCGGTGGCGAGCTTCGGCAGGCCGGCCGTGTCAGGTCCGGTCCGGCTGCGGGTCGCCCGGCGGACGGTCTCGATCCCACCGGAGGAGTTCGGACCAGCCTTGAGCATGCACGTACACGACGGTGCGCTGCGGCCGCGGTTCGACGCCGACCGCCTGTGGAGCGAGGTGCGAGAACGGCTCGCCGCTGTCCTGCCACGGGCGCGGAACGCCGGATTCGTGCTCCGGAAGGGCCGTCCGCGCATCGTGCCGGCCAGGGCTGGGCGCACGGTCGATCCGACCAGGCTGGCATCCGTGCTGCTGGCGGCACTGCCACGCGGCGCCGGGCACCGCACCGTCTCGATCGGCACAGTCGCCGAGCCGCCCAGCTTCACCGCCGCGGACGCGCACCAGCTGGGCATCACCCGAGTGATCGGCGGTTACGACCTGGCGTGGCCGGGCCGGCCGGACGGGCAGGTGACGCTTGCGGTCTCCAAGGTCGACGGGACGGTGCTCGAGCCGGGCGAGGTGTTCAGCTTCAACGAGACGGTCGGTGCCCGCACCACCGGCCTCTCCGCGCTGGCGACCGCGGTCTTCAACGCCGCCTACACCGCGGGCCTGCAGGACACGCACCATAGACACCATCCGACCGCCGTGCGCGGCTATCCGCCGGGTCGCGATGTCGCGGTCGCCTGGCCGGTCCCCGACTTCTCGTTCACCAACAACACGCCGTTCGGCCTGCTGATGCACGCGTGGCTGTCGCCCGGCGGCGCCCGGCAGCCGGCGGTGGTGCACGTTCGCCTGTACAGCTCGCCACACTTCCACACCACGATCAGGAGCAGCGGGATCTACGCGGTCCGCCCGCATCAGATCCGGTACGACCCCTCGCCAGGGTGCCGTCCGGTACCGGGCCTGGACGGCTACGACATCGACACCTTCCGGTCTGTCTTCACCGGGCACCGGCTGGTGTCCCAGGAGCAGATCCACGCGGCGTATCTCGCGCGGGAGCAGGTGGTCTGTTCCGAGCCGCCCGGTGCGCCCAACTGACTCACTCAGGCGGCACGAGGTACCGGTAGCGGTGGTGGGTGCTGAAACCGTACGAGGCGTAGAGACCGAGTGCGGCGTCGTTCCCGGCCGGCGTCTGAAGATACGCCGACGAGGCCCCCCGCTGAGCCGCCCACGACAGCAGGGACTCCACCACGGCGCGGGCCAGGCCCTTCCCCCGCGCCGCCGGCTCGACCTCCACCGCGGCGAGCCCGACCCAGTCGCGGCTGATGGCGGCGCGACCGATCGCCACCGGGGGCGAGCCGATGCGGGCGAACCTGACCTCGTC
>JBKPNJ010000103.1:0-11725 GCA_046732575.1 Actinomycetota bacterium | reverse complement strand
GCCCTTCTCAGCGCTTGCCGGTCTTGCGGCGGCGGACGATCAACTGGTCACTGCTCTTGTGCCTGCGCGTGCGGCCCTCAGGCTGCCCCCACGGCGACACCGGGTGGCGGCCGCCGGAGGTCTTGCCCTCGCCACCGCCATGCGGGTGGTCCACGGGGTTCATCGCCACCCCGCGCACGGTCGGGCGCTTGCCCTTCCATCGCATCCGGCCGGCCTTGCCCCAGTTGATGTTGGACTGCTCGGCGTTGCCGACCTCGCCGACGGTGGCCCGGCAGCGAACGTCGACGTACCGCATCTCGCCGGACGGCATCCGCAGCTGCGCGCGGGTGCCCTCCTTGGCGACCAGCTGGACCCGCGCTCCCGCCGAGCGGGCGATCTTGGCACCGCCGCCGGGCCGCAGCTCGATTGCGTGGATCGTCGTGCCGACCGGGATGTTGCGCAGCGGCAGGTTGTTACCCGGCTGGATGTCGGAGCCTGAGCCGTTCTCTACGCGGGTTCCCTGGCGCAGGCCGTTGGGCGCGATGATGTAGCGCTTGTCGCCGTCGGCATAGTGCAGCAGCGCGATCCGGGCGGTCCGGTTGGGGTCGTACTCGATGTGCGCAACCTTGGCCGGCACTCCGTCCTTGTCGTACCGGCGGAAGTCGATGACACGGTAGGCACGCTTGTGGCCACCGCCCTGGTGGCGCGTGGTGATGCGCCCCTGGTTGTTGCGTCCGCCCTTTCGCGGCAACGGCTCGACCAGCGACTTCTCCGGGGTCGTCCGGGTGACCTCGACGAAGTCGGCAACGCTGGCGCCGCGGCGGCCGGGCGTTGTCGGCTTGTATCTACGAATGCCCATGTGTGCTCAGTCCTCGTGTCCTTGCGCCCGAGTCACGCCGGGCCGGAGAAGATGTCGATCCGCTGACCGTCGGCGACGCTGACCACTGCCCGCTTGGTGTCGGGGCGTGAGCCGATCCCGGCACGGGTACGCCGCTTCTTGCCCATCCGGTTGATGGTGTTGACGCTTGTCACCTTGACGTTGAAGACCTTCTCGACGGCGATCTTGATCTCGGTCTTGTTCGCCCGTGGATCGACCAGGAACGTGTACTTGTTCTGGTCGAGCAGTCCGTAGCTCTTCTCGCTCACGACCGGCTGGATCAGCACATCGCGGTGGTCCTTGTGGATGCTGCTCACGAGGCTGCCTCCTCCGGCTCATCGGGCGCCGGGTCCGCCGACGCGTCGGGGTCCGTCGGCCGTGCGGTCGCACCCGGTGATGCCGCACCGGAGGTGACCGACGGCTGCGCGTCGGTCCGGCCGGCCACGAACGCTTCGTACGCCGATCTGGTGAAGACCACGTCGTCGCTGACCAGGACGTCGTAGGTGTTGAGCTGGTCGGCGGCGATCAGGTGGACCGTGGAGACGTTGCGCAGGCTCAGCCACGTGACCTCGTCACCCCGGGCGAGTACGACGAGCACCCGGGGACGCGGGGTCAGCCGCTTCAGGGCCGCCCGCGCGGTCTTGGTCGACGGCGTCTCCCCCTCGACCAGGCCTTCGACGATGTGCAGGCGACCGGTCCGGGCCCGGTCTGAGAGGGCCCCGCGCAGCGCGGCGGCCTTCATCTTCTTGGGCGTGCGCTGGTCGTACCGGCGCGGCTTCGGCCCGTTGACCGAACCACCACCGGTGAACTGCGGCGCCCTGATCGATCCCTGCCGAGCGCGCCCGGTCCCCTTCTGCCGGTGCGGCTTCCGCCCACCTCCGGAGACCTCCGCCCGGTTCAAGGTGGCGTGGGTACCCTGCCGGGCAGCCGCCTGCTGGGCGACGACAACCTGGTGGATCAACGCGAGGTTGGCGTCCACGTCGAAGATCTGCGGTGGGAGGTCCACGCTGCCGGACCTGTTCCCCTCCAGGTCGACCACGTCGATGGTCTTCACTGCCGGACTCACTGCTGGTCTCCCCTCGCCTTGCTCGCGCTGCGAATCAGGATCAGACCGCCCTTGGGACCGGGAACCGCGCCCTTGATGAGGATCAGCCCGCGTTCGCTGTCGACCGAGTGCACGGTGAGGTTCTGGGTGGTGACGCGGTCACCACCCATCCGTCCGGCCATCTTCACGCCCTTGAACACCCGGCCTGGTGTCGCGCAGGCACCGATCGAGCCTGGAGCCCGGTGCACCCGGTGTGCGCCGTGGCTGGCCCGTTGGCCCTTGAAGCCGTGGCGTTTCATCACACCGGCGAAACCCTTGCCCTTGCTGGTGCCTGTCACGTCGACGGTCTCGCCGGCGGTGAACAGGTCGGGGGCGACGGCCTGGCCGAGCTGGTAGGTCGAGGCGTCCTCGGTCCGGATCTCCACCAGGTGCCGCCTCGGCGTGACTCCGGCCTTGGCGAAGTGCCCGGCGAGCGGTTTGCGGACCTTGCGGCCGTCGATCTCGCCGAACCCGATCTGGACGGCCGAGTAGCCGTCGGTGGCGGGCTGGCGGACCTGGGTCACGACGTTGGTGGATGCCTCGATCACCGTGACGGGGACGACCCGGTTGCCCTCGTCCCACAGCTGGGTCATGCCGAGCTTCCTGCCCAGCAGCCCGCGCACGTTCGTTGTGACGCTCATTGGTGTCCGATCCTCAGAGCTTGATCTCGATGTCGACGCCCGCGGGAAGGTCGAGCCGCATCAGCGAGTCGACGGTCTTCGGGGTCGGGTCGATGATGTCGATGAGGCGCTTGTGCGTACGCATCTCGAAGTGCTCGCGGCTGTCCTTGTACTTGTGCGGCGAACGGATGACGCAGAACACGTTCTTCTCGGTCGGCAGCGGGACCGGCCCTGCCACCCTGGCCCCGGTGCGCGTCACGGTGTCGACGATCTTGCGTGCCGAGGAGTCGATCACCTCATGGTCATAGGCCTTGAGCCTGATGCGGATCTTCTGTCCCGCCATCGCTCCGCTTCGCCCTTCCGTCGTACCGTTGGTCTCGCCGCGCTCCGGAGGAACACGACCTTTGTGGTGCCTGGCCGAGCCGTGGACACCTGCCGACCCCCGAGGTCGGGTGTGTCGCGCATGGTGCGCGCACCACACCCGCGATCTGCGAGGAGGATGGTTGCCGGCCGATCCGCCGGATGGATCGGCGCCCGCGCGCTTCGAGGTCTCCGGTCCGGTGCGAGCCCCGCCCTTCCCGGCGGTCCGGCGCACCCCGGCGGCCCTTGCCGAAGCAACCGCAACAGTATGCCAGAGGCCCGCTGCCCTACGCCAATCGCCAGGCGCCACCTCCCGTGGCGCCTGGCGGCGGTGCTCCGGTGCGGACGGGCGCACCGGAGCACCCAAGCTACTTGAGGATGTTGATGACTCGTCCCGCGCCGACCGTCCGGCCGCCCTCGCGGATCGCGAACCGCAGACCCTCCTCCATGGCGATCGGCTGGATCAGCTCGACCGACATCTCGGTGTTGTCGCCGGGCATGACCATCTCGGTGCCCTCGGGAAGCGTGACGACACCTGTGACGTCAGTGGTCCGGAAGTAGAACTGCGGCCGGTAGTTGTTGAAGAACGGCGTGTGTCGGCCACCCTCCTCCTTGGACAGGATGTAGACCTGTGCCTCGAAGTTGGTGTGCGGCGTCGTCGTCCCCGGCTTGATCACGACCATTCCGCGCTCGACGTCCTCGCGCTTGGTGCCGCGAAGCAGCAGGCCGACGTTCTCCCCCGCCTCACCGGTGTCGAGCAGCTTGCGGAACATCTCGATGCCGGTGACCGTTGTGGTCTGCTTCGCCTCGCGGATCCCGATCAGGTCGACCGACTCGTTCACCTTCACCACACCGCGCTCGATGCGGCCGGTGACGACCGTCCCGCGCCCGGTGATGGTGAACACGTCCTCGACCGGCATCAGGAACGGCTTCTCGGTCTCGCGCACCGGCTGCGGCACGTTGGCGTCGACCGCGTCCATGAGCTCCATGACCGACGCGCCCCACTTCTCGTCCCCCTCGAGCGCCTTCAGCGCCGACACGCGTACGACCGGGAGATCGTCGCCGGGGAACTCCTGGGCGGACAGCAGCTCGCGCACCTCTAGCTCGACGAGCTCGAGGATCTCCTCGTCATCGACCATGTCGGCCTTGTTCAGCGCCACCACGATGTAGGGGACGCCGACCTGGCGGGCCAGCAGGACGTGCTCGCGGGTCTGCGGCATCGGCCCGTCCGTCGCGGCGACGACCAGGATCGCGCCGTCCATCTGGGCCGCGCCGGTGATCATGTTCTTGATGTAGTCGGCGTGCCCGGGGCAGTCGACGTGCGCGTAGTGACGGGCATCGGTCTGGTACTCGATGTGCGCGATCGAGATCGTGATCCCGCGCTGCTTCTCCTCGGGCGCCTTGTCGATGTCATCGAACGCCCACTGGGGGTTCAGCGTGGGGTGCTTGTCGTGCAGCACCTTCGATATCGCCGCGGTCAGAGTGGTCTTCCCGTGGTCGATGTGGCCGATGGTGCCGATGTTGACGTGCGGCTTTGTCCGCTCGAACTTGGCCTTCGCCACTTTGGGCTCCTCCTAGAACTCGTGCGTTGATACCGAATGCGACTGCCGGTGGACCGTACCGCGAATCGGCCCGGAGGACCGAATCCCGAATCAGCCGACCGGGACTACTCGCCCCGGATCTTCTTGATGATCTCCTCAGCGATGGTCCTGGGAACCTCAGCATAGGAGTCGAACTGCATCGAATACGCCGCCCGGCCCTGGGTCTTCGACCTCAGGTCGCCGACGTAGCCGAACATCTCCGACAACGGGACGAGAGCCTTGACCAGCTTGGAGCCGCTCGGGCCCTCCTCCATCGCCTGGATGTGCCCACGGCGGGAGTTCAGGTCCCCGATCACCTCTCCCATGTACGTCTCGGGAGTCGTGACCTCGACGGCCATCGTCGGCTCGAGCAGCACCGGGTCGGCCTTGCGGGCGGCCTCCTTGAACACCATCCGGCCGGCCATCTTGAATGCCATCTCCGACGAGTCGACCTCGTGGTAGCCGCCGTCTTGCAGCGTCACCTTGATGTCGACCATGGGGTATCCGGCCAGGACGCCGAACTCCATCGACTCCTGGACACCTTCATCGACAGCGGGAATGAACTCCCGGGGGATCCGGCCGCCGGTCACGGCGTTGACGAACTCGTATCCGCCGTCGCCGCCGCCGGTCGGCTCCATGTCGATGGTGACCTTGGCGTACTGACCGGACCCGCCGGTCTGCTTCTTGTGTACGTAGGTGACCTTCTGCACCGTCGAACGGATCGTCTCCCGGTAGGCGACCTGCGGCTTGCCGACGTTGGCCTCGACGCGGAACTCGCGCTTCATCCGGTCGACGAGGACCTCCAGATGTAGCTCGCCCATCCCGGCGATGATCGTCTGGCCGGTCTCGTCGTCGGTGCGGACCTGGAACGTCGGGTCCTCCTCCGACAGCCGCTGGATCGCCATGCCGAGCTTCTCCTGGTCGCCCTTCGACCTCGGCTCGACAGCGACGTGGATGACAGGGGCGGGGAACGTCATGGACTCGAGCACGACCGGGTTGGCCGGGTCGCACAGCGTCTCCCCCGTCGTGGTGTCCTTCAGACCCATGACCGCGACGATGTGACCGGCCCCCACCGACGCGATCTCCTCGCGCTTGTTTGCGTGCATTCGGTAGATCTTGCCGATCCGCTCCTTCTTGCCCTTGGTCGGGTTGAGCACCGCGGTGCCCGTGTCGAGGCGGCCGGAGTAGACCCGCAGGTACGTGAGCTTGCCGAGGTGGGGGTCCGCCATGATCTTGAACGCGAGCGCGGAGAACGGCTCGCTCTCGTTCGGCCGGCGCTGCACCACGAGCGACTCGTCCTTGGCGTCGTGACCCTCGACCGCGGAGACGTCTATCGGGGATGGAAGGTAGGCCACGACGGCGTCGAGAAGCGGCTGGATGCCCTTGTTCTTGAACGCCGTGCCGCACAGGATCGCCGTCACCTTGTCGGCGATCGTGGCGCGACGGATGGCGGCCTGCAATGCCTCGAAGGTCGGCTCCTCGCCCTCGAGGTAGAGCTCCATCATCTCGTCGTCCGCCTCGGCGATGGTCTCGAGCAGCCGGTCGCGCCACTCCCGCGCCGCATCGGTGTGCGACGCGGGGATGGCCTCGACCGCGTAGTCCTCGCCCTTGGCCGTCTCGCCGCGCCAGGTGAGTGCCCGCATCGCGACCAGGTCGACGACGCCGATGAAGTCGGCCTCGGTGCCGATCGGGATCTGCAGCACCAGCGGTGTCGCCGCCAGCCGGTCCTCGATCATGTCGACGCAGCGGTGGAACTCCGCGCCGGTGCGGTCCAGCTTGTTGACGAAGCAGATCCGGGGGACGTGGTAGCGGTCGGCCTGGCGCCAGACGGTCTCTGACTGCGGTTCGACCCCCGCCACGCCGTCGAAGACCGCTACCGCGCCGTCGAGGACCCGCAACGAGCGCTCGACCTCGATGGTGAAGTCGACGTGGCCGGGGGTGTCGAGGATGTTGATCGTGTGGTTCTTCCACTCGCACGTGGTCGCGGCCGACGTGATCGTGATGCCGCGCTCTTGTTCCTGCTCCATCCAGTCCATCGTCGCGGCACCCTCGTGGACCTCGCCGATCTTGTAGTTGATGCCGGTGTAGAACAAGATCCGCTCGGTCGTCGTCGTCTTGCCCGCGTCGATGTGCGCCATGATCCCGATGTTGCGGATCCGGCCCAGGTCGGTGGAGATGTCGATTGCCACGGTGGGCTCTTACCTCGTTTTCGTCAGTTCTCGGGCTGGTGGAGAGGCTCCGGGCGCTCGCCTGTCGAGAGTTGCCACGGCCGGCCGAGCCGTGCCCTCACCAGCGGTAGTGCGCGAAGGCCTTGTTGGAGTCGGCCATCTTGTGGGTGTCCTCACGCCGTTTCACCGCGGCCCCCAGGCCGTTGGAGGCGTCGAGCAGCTCGTTCATCAGCCGCTCGGCCATCGTCTTCTCCCGACGCGCCTTGGAGTACTGCACGAGCCAGCGCAGGCCCAGCGTGGTCGACCGGGGACCGCGGACCTCGACCGGGACCTGGTAGGTGGCCCCGCCGACGCGCCGGCTGCGCACCTCCAGTGCGGGCTTGACGTTGTCCAGCGCGCGCTTGAGCGTCACGACCGGGTCGGTACCGGTCTTCTCGCGGCACCCCTCCAGCGCGGTGTAGACGATGCGCTGCGCGACCTGCTTCTTGCCGTCGACGAGCACCTTGCTGATCAGCTGGGTCACGACCGGGCTGGTGTACACGGGGTCGACGACGACTGGACGTGCCGGTGCTGGACCTTTGCGCGGCATCAGCTCTTCTCCCTCTTCGCGCCGTAGCGGCTGCGTGCCTGCCTGCGGTTCTTGACGCCCTGGGTGTCGAGCGAACCCCGGATGATCTTGTAGCGGACGCCCGGGAGATCCTTCACCCGACCGCCGCGTACGAGCACGATCGAGTGCTCCTGGAGGTTGTGCCCGACGCCGGGGATGTAGGCCGTGACCTCGATGCCGCTGGTGAGGCGAACCCGGGCCACCTTGCGGAGCGCCGAGTTGGGCTTCTTGGGAGTCGTTGTGTAGACACGCGTGCACACGCCGCGTCGCTGGGGGCTTCCCTTGAGCGCCGGCGTCTTGGTCTTCGACAGCTTGTCGGTGCGGCCCTTGCGGACCAGCTGGTTGATCGTGGGCACCGCGTGAATCTCTTTTCCGTTGTCGCTTCGCTGGGTCTGATGGTCCTGCGCGACCCCCGAACTCGGGCGTGTCGCCAGCGGTGTGCCGTACGGGCCGTATCACCGATCGGCGCCGAGGAATCGCTGGTGCAGAACCGGGTGGCTTCGCTCACGCTAGGCGCACACCAATGGCCTGGGTCCTTCCAGGCTCGACTGCCTAGGTTACCGGGTCGGCGCGGGCGGGTCAAAAGCCCAAGCGCCCCGGGTGGCGGGCGGCACGGATGCGTTCTGGACGCCTCGCCGCAGCCGGCTTGCCGGGCTGACCTGCCATGATGCTCCGATGCGACCGACCGGGCCGGCGCGGGGGCCGCCGCCGGGTCCCGTCCGGGCACCGGTCGTCGTAGCGGCGCTCGACATCGCGGTCAAGGCGGGGCTGGTCGGCCTGCTGCTGGTGGCGGTGATCTCGCCCGACCTGGGCGGCCTGAAGGGCAAGGCGGCAGGGGAGAGGCTTGTCCTGTACCCCCTCGGCGTGGCCGTGGTCCCGCTGGTCTGGTGGACCGCCCGCTGGACCCGGCCGGGTGGCCGGTCGGGAGCGTTCCCGTGGCTGGGCGACCTGCTGTTCAGCCTGCCGTGGTTCCTGGACACGCTGGGGAACCGGCTGAACCTCTTCGACACCCTGTGGTGGTGGGACGACTGGATGCACTTCCTCAGCTGGGGCCTGCTCACTGCTGCGATCCTCGTGCTCTTCCCACCCGATGGAGGTCTGGGGCGAGTCGTGGAGCGCGCCATCGCGTTCGGCTGCGGGTCGGCCCTGTTATGGGAGCTTGGCGAGTACGCCGCGTTCATCCGCAACTCCCCGGAGCTCCAGACCGCGTACACCGACACCCTGGGTGACCTCGCGCTGGGGACGCTCGGCTCCCTCGTCGCGGCAGTCGTCGTGTGGCGCATCCGCGGGCGTGGGTGGAGCGGGGTACCGGTGGGTGCGAGCCGCCAGCGGTAAAGAATTCGACGCGGTCGCGTACAGCCGCGATCGTGGGTGGATGCCCTGGCGATTCAGTGACGACTTCGAGGACTACGCGGAGCAGGCATGGCCGCTGCTGTCGCAGCGACCGGTCGAGCACACGGTCGCGCTCACCATGATCGAGGGACTGCGGGCGGGACGCCGCTGGTCGTCGGAGCCGATGCTGTTCGGGTGGTACGACGCCGGTTCCGGCGACATCCGGCCGTCGGGGGCGGTCAGCGTCACCCCACCGTACGAGCTGCTGCTCAGCATCGTCCCCGACGACAGTGTCGACGAGCTGGTCGCCGCGCTGCGCGCCCGCGGCGCTCGGCTACCGGGCGTCAACGGGGACGACGGGCCAGCGGATCGGTTCGCCGCGGCGTGGACCGCCGGCACCTCCTTGCAGCCCGTCCCGCGGATGCACACCCGGCTCTATGCGCTGCGGGAGCTGCATCCGGTGACGCCGCCGGCGGGACGCCCGCGTCCGGCGGTCGACTCCGACCACGACCGGGCGGTGGCATGGTTCACCGCGTTCGCGCACGAGGCCGGGACCCGCGAGGGGGGCGTGGAGTCGGTGGTCGACTACCGCCTCCGGCACGGCCTGGTGTGGCTGTGGGAGGACGGCGACGGGCAGGTGGTGTCGATGGCGAGCCGCAATCCGATCGCGGCGGGCGTCGCCCGGGTCGGCCCGGTGTACACCCCACCGCAGCACCGGCGGCGTGGTTACGGGGCCGCCGTCACCGCCACCTGCACCGACGATGCACTGCGCCAGGGCGCGGACCATGTCGCGCTGTTCACTGATCTGGCCAACCCGGTCTCGAACTCGATCTATCAGCGGATCGGCTACCGGCCGGTCTGCGACCGCAAGGCGATCGGCTTCGGCTGACGCGACAGTGACGCGCAGGCCCGCGCCCCGGAAAGCCAGCACACCCGGGGGGCTCGCCGCCTGCGGCGGTGCCCCCCGGGTGCCTGTTGTCGTTGCTGCGACCCTGGTCGGTCAGTTCTTGTAGGGACCGAAGTCGAAGTCGTCCAGCGCCACCGACTGACCCGACGTCGAACCGAAGTCGTAGTCGTAGGTGTCATAGCCACCGATCGAGTACGCCGCGGCCCGCGCCTCCTCGGTCGGCTCCACCCGGATGTTGCGGTAGCGCTCCAGGCCGGTGCCGGCCGGGATGAGCTTGCCGATGATGACGTTCTCCTTCAGACCCATCAGCGCGTCGGACTTGGCGTGGATCGCCGCATCAGTGAGCACTCGGGTCGTCTCCTGGAACGAGGCCGCCGACAGCCACGACTCGGTGGCCAGCGACGCCTTCGTGATGCCCATCAGGACCGGGCGTCCCGACGCGGGCGTGCCGCCCTCGGAGACGACCCGGCGGTTCTCGTCCTCGAACCGGATCCGCTCCACCAGCTCGCCCGGCAGCAGCCCGGAGTCACCCTGCTCGATGACGGTGACCCGGCGCAGCATCTGCCGGACGATGATCTCGATGTGCTTGTCGTGGATCGCCACACCCTGGATCCGGTAGACCTGCTGGACCTCCTCGACCAGGTGCTCCTGTGCCTTGCGGATGCCGAGGACCCGCAGCACGTCGGCGGGGTCGGTGGTGCCGTGGGTCAGCTTCTGTCCCACGTCGACGTGGTCTCCGTCCGCGGCGAGCAGGCGCGCGCGCTTGCTGACCGGGAACGCCTCCTCCTCCGAGCCGTCGTCGGGCACGACGACGATCTTGCGGGTCTTGTCGGTGTCGTCGATCCGGACCCGGCCGGCCGCCTCCGAGATCGGCGCCTTGCCCTTGGGCTGGCGGGCCTCGAACAGCTCGACCACGCGGGGCAGGCCCTGGGTGATGTCGTCGCGGTCTCCCGCCACACCACCGGTGTGGAACGTCCGCATGGTCAGCTGGGTGCCCGGCTCGCCGATGGACTGGGCGGCGATGATGCCGACCGCCTCACCGATGTCGACGAGCTTTCCGGTGGCCAGCGACCGGCCGTAGCACTTGGCACACGAGCCGGTCCGCGCGTCACAGGTGAGCACCGAGCGAACCCTGACATCCTCGATCCCGGCAGACACCAGCTCGGCGATCTTGACGTCGCCGAGGTCACCACCGGCCTCGACGAGCACCTCCCCGGTCTCCGGGTGGGTGATCTCCGTGGCCGCCGCCCGGGCGTACGCAGCGGTCTCCACGTTGTCCGCATGAACCACCCGGCCGTCCTCGAGCCGCTGGCCGATCTTCTTGAGCAGCCCCCGTTCGGTGCCGCAGTCGTCCTCGCGGATGATCACGTCCTGGGAGACGTCGACCAGCCGCCGGGTCAGGTACCCGGAGTCGGCGGTACGGAGCGCGGTGTCGGCCAGCCCCTTGCGGGCGCCGTGGGTGGAGATGAAGTACTCCAGAACGGACAGTCCCTCGCGGAAGTTGGACTTGATCGGCCGCGGGATGGTCTCCCCGCGCGGGTTGGCGACCAGGCCGCGCATCCCGGCGATCTGGCGCACCTGCATCATGTTCCCGCGCGCACCGGAGTGCACCATCATGAAGATGGGGTTCGTCTTCTCGAACGTCGCCTCCATGTCCCTGGCGACATCGTTGGTCGCCTGGGTCCAGATCTCGATGAGCTCCTGTCGGCGCTCGTCGTCGGTGATCAGGCCGCGCTCGTACTGCTTCTGGACCTTGGCCGCCTGCCCCTCGTACTGCTCGAGGATCTCGGCCTTGCGCGGCGGTGCCACGACGTCCTTGACGGAGATCGTGACGCCGGAGCGCGTCGCCCAGCGGAAGCCGGTGTCCTTCAGCGCGTCGAGCGCGTTGGCCACCGCGACCTTCGGGTAGCGCTCGGCGAGGTCGTTGACGATCACCCCGAGCTGCTTCTTGCCCACCTCGTAGTCGACGTACGCGTAGTCGGCGGGGAGCGCCTCGTTGAACAGGGCGCGCCCGAGCGAGGTCGTGAACGTCAGGGGCTGACCGGGCTCCCAGTCCGCGGGGAGGTCCAGCCCCTCCGGAGGCACGACGTCCTTGAACCGCAGGTTGATCTTCGACTGCAGCGTGATCTCGCCCCGGTCGAAGGCCATGATCGCCTCGGCGACCGATGAGAACGAGCGGCCCTCGCCCAGCATGTCAGGGCGGTCGAGGGT
>JBKPNJ010000102.1:0-6540 GCA_046732575.1 Actinomycetota bacterium | reverse complement strand
CTCCGACTCACTCGTCAGCCCTGCGGCGGCCACCGCATCGTGCACGACCTTGCGCTCGAACGGCGTCATCGGCTCGAGCGTGACCGGATCGCCGCTGTCGCGCACCCTGGCAGCCGTCTCCGCGGTGAGGGCCTCCAGGGCCCTGCGCCGATCGGCGCGATAGCCGCCGATGTCGAGCATCAGCCTGCTGCGTTCACCGGTGGACTGGAAGACCGCGAGCCGCGTGAGCTCCTGTAGCGCCTCCAGGACCTCGCCCTTGCGGCCAACCAGCTGGCCGAGATCCGCGCCGACGATCGACACCATCGCCCGCTCACCCTCGACGTCCATGTCGAGGTCGCCGTCGAGATCGGCGATATCGAGCAGCTCCTCGAGGTAGTCGGCGGCCACGTCACCCTCGATCTCGAGCCTCTTCAGCCGGTCCGAGTCGTCGGCCGCCGGCGGAAGGGATGTCTCGGCGGGTGATCCGGCCTCTGGTGCTGTGGGTGCGGCTGGCTCCTCCAGTGGCTCCTGCGGCACGAGACTCTCCTTAGCGGCTGACGTGACAGGCATGAAAGGTCTGGCTCCGGGTGTTTTCGGCGACCCGCGTCTGTTCCGGCGCGTCGCGCCGCGGTACCGTCACCGGCGATCGACTACGAGCTGCTCGAGCCGCCGGGTTTCGGTCGGTCCGGCCTGTCGCGCGCGGACGGTCGCTGGCCGGGCGGCCGGCGCTTGCTGCGAGGCACCTTCTTCGGCTGGTTGCGAGGCTTCGGAGTCTCGATGATCGGCGGCTCGGTCGCGACGACTGTCGACTCGGTGTGACCCGCTGCCTTGCGGGCGTCGCGCGCCTCCTTGGCGGCCGCTGCTGGCGTTCCCGGGGCGGGATTGTTGCGGATCACGTAGAACTGCTGGCCCATCGTCCACAGGTTCGACGTCGTCCAGTACAGCAGGACGCCGATAGGGAAGGCGATGCCGCCGACAGCGAACACGACCGGGAGCACGTACAGCAGCAGCTTCTGCTGCTGCGCGTAGGGGCCGGTCAGTCCCTCCGCCGGCATGTTCTTGCGCATCAGCTGGCGCTGAGTCAGGAATGTGGTGGCGGTCATGACGAGCACCAGCGTGATCGTCAGGACCTGGACGTGCAGCGAGTCGGCCTGAGTGAACGAGTCGGCGATGCGCGCCCCGAAGATCTTGCCGTTGGCTAGTGAGTGGACCTCCGCCTGGGTGAGGACCCCACGGGTCTCGTCATCGGCTGCGGCGTTGAGCGTCCGGAAGAGGGCGAGAAAGATCGGTGCCTGGAGCAGCAGGGGCAGGCAGGAGGCGAACGGGTTGGTGCCCGTCTCCTTGTAGAGCTTCATCGTCTCCTGGGCCATCCGCTCCCGGTCATGGCCGTACTTCTTCTGCAGCTCCTTCACCTTCGGCTGCAGCAGCTGCATGTTCCGGCTGTTCTTGATCTGCTTGACGAACAGCGGGATCAGCAATGTCCGGATGACGAGGGTCAGCCCGACGATCGACAGCGCCCAGGACCAACCGGAGTCAGGGTCGAGCACAAGGCTGAACAGCCAGTGGAAGGCGACGAGGATCGAGGACACCGCGTAGTAGAGAGGTGTCAGGATCGCATGCCCGACCTGACCCAGAAACTCCAGCACTTAGGCTCCTCGGCTCACGTTCGGGGGCGGAACAGGATCGTATCCCCCGGCCGACCAGGGGTGGCACCGCGCCAACCGGACCAGCGCCAGTCGGGAGCCGTGCAGGGCTCCGTGCCGCTGCACGGCCTCGAGCGCATACGCCGAGCAGGAGGGATGGTAACGGCACACTTGGCCGTATATCGGACTGATTATTGCCCGATAGAGCCTGAGCAGCCCGACGAGCAGCGACCGCATCACCGGTCACCGAGCAGTTTGGCAAGTGCCGCATCGACGTCGTGCCGGAGCCGGCGGAAGTCCGCGTCGGCGGCGGTGGGAAGGGCCCGGATCACGCATGTCGTCCCGGGTCGGAGACGCTCGACCCGATCGCGCATCAGATGACGAAGCCGCCGCTTCACTCGGTTCCTGGTGACCGCCCCGCCCACGTGCCGGCTCACCACGAATCCCACCCGCGCCGGCTGGTCGGCGGAGTCGTCCTGGGCCAGCAGGTGCACCACGAGGGTGTCGCGACCGGAGCGGCGGCCCCGCCGTATCGCCCGAGCGAAGTCGGCGCTGCGGCGCAGCCGGTGCGAGGTGTGCAACACGGGCTCATCGGTCCTTCTGGATCCGGCGATGCGAGGGCGACGGTTCGCGATGGCTTGTCAGGCAGCCAGCCGCGAGCGGCCCTTACGACGCCGGGCCGAGATGATCGACCTGCCGGCTCGCGTACGCATCCGCAGCCGGAAACCGTGCGTCTTGTGCCGGCGACGATTGTTGGGCTGGAACGTGCGCTTGCTCACCGGTGGGCTCCCTGTTCAGGTAAGGGTGTCGCAGGCCAAGCTCCAGCGGGCGATCCTCGCGCCACACCGTGCACACGGACAGGTGCCACCCGTCGACACTGGCCGACCGGGGCAACGTTACGGCGTGGCTCTGCCGGGGTCAAACCGCTGCGCCGCTCGGGCGGTTTTGCAGATCCCTGTGGATTACTCGTTGTCTTGTGGGCCCATGTCTTGTTAGCGTGCTTGGCCAACGCTTCTTCCCCGAAGTCGCGCCTCGTCCGCCGCCTCCCACGTGCACAGCTTGTGGATAACCATGTGGAGGGCGGGTCGGGTGGAGATGCCGGTCCGGCGTGGATGTTCCGCGATCCACCACACACATGGCAGCAGATGGCACCACTGCCGGAGGGGACGACGAGTGATGAGCCGATGACTGACTCTCCGGAGCTCACTGGCCTGTGGACCGAGGTCATCGACGACCTCCCACCGAGCCAGAAGGCGTTCCTCGCCGACAGCCGACCGGTGACGCTGCACGAGAGCACGGCGATCGTCGCGGTTCCGGATGACTTCACCCGCACCCAGCTCGAGACCCGGCTGCGACCCGGCCTGGAGGAAGCGCTGACTCATGCGCTCGGGCGCTCGGTGCGGCTCGCCGTCACCGTGGATGCCGCTCTGGCTCAAGCCGATCCTTCCAGGCATCCCGGGAGTGACTTATCGACAAATGGCTATGGAGACACTTTCGGCGGGAGGGGTCGGGAGCAGACCAGCGCCGGAGACGGTCACCACGACCACCCGTCCCCCTACCCGCAGAACGACCACCCACCCGAGGCTCCCGGTGGCCACCAGGCCCCGATCGACCGGCTCTCCGGGCAGCTGTCACCGAGCGGGATCGGGCAACCGACACCCATCGGCGCCAAGGGCGGGGCAGCACAGGCCCGGCTCAATCCCAAGTACATCTTCGAAACCTTCGTGATCGGCTCGTCGAACCGGTTCGCCCACGCGGCGGCGGTCGCCGTCGCGGAGGCTCCCGGCCGGGCGTACAACCCGTTGCTGATCTACGGCGACTCCGGCCTCGGTAAGACCCACCTGCTGCACGCGATCGGACACTACGTGCGCAGCCTCTTCTCTGGGGCGCGGGTTCGGTACGTCTCGAGCGAGGAGTTCACCAACGACTTCATCAACGCGATCCGCGACGATCGCGCCTCGGGCTTCCAGCGTCGCTACCGCGAGGTCGACGTGCTGCTGATCGACGACATCCAGTTCCTCGAGGGCAAGATCCAGACCCAGGAGGAGTTCTTCCACACCTTCAACACCCTGCACAACGCAGACAAGCAGATCGTGATCAGCTCCGACCGGCCCCCGAAGAGACTCGAGGCGCTCGAGGACCGCTTGCGGAACCGGTTCGAGTGGGGCCTGATCACCGACGTGCAGCCACCCGACCTCGAGACCCGCATCGCGATCCTGCGCAAGAAGGCGGCGACCGAGCGTCTGACCGCGCCACCGGACGTGCTGGAGTTCATCGCCAGCAAGATCCAGACCAACATCCGCGAGCTCGAGGGCGCGCTCATCCGCGTGACGGCCTTCGCCAGCCTGAACCGGCAGCCCGTCGAGCTGACGCTCGCCGAGATCGTCCTCAAGGACCTGATCCCAGAGGGCGGCGAGCCGGAGATCACCGCGGCGCTCATCATCGCCCAGACCGCCGCGTACTTCGGGCTGGCGATCGACGACCTCTGCGGGGCCAGTCGCAGCCGGGTGCTGGTGACTGCGCGACAGATCGCCATGTACCTGTGCCGTGAGCTCACCGAGCTGAGCCTGCCCAAGATCGGCCAGCAGTTCGGCGGTCGTGATCACACGACCGTCATGCATGCCGACCGGAAGATCCGGGTGCTCATGGCAGAACGCCGCAGCGTGTTCAACCAGGTCACCGAGCTGACCAACCGGATCAAGCAGCAGGCCCGCCAGCGGTGACGGCCTGCATGAGCCACGCCGTCGCGCTCACCACCGCCCCCACTCGCTGGGGACAACGATGTGGGTCGTCGGTGCCGCAATCCACCAGACCTGTGGACGGCAGGTCGACAACGGGAGAGGGTCACCACTTGCTGCACCGGCCGACTCGGCGCCACAACCGCCTTTCCACATACCCGGTGGGCCCAGATCCTCGAGATACGCAGGCAGTTCGGCTGCTGTCCACAGTGTCCCCCGACGCTACGAACCCTACTGACTATCTAGACCTGCACTGCTCGGTCAACGTCTCTACGCTTGCTCGCCTGTGGACCACTGGAACCGGCAACAGGTCGAGAGTGGGTCTGGCGCTGAGCGCAGCGTCTGCAGGGCAGCCATGGTGACACTCAGCGTGAGCAGAGGGGGTGACTCCGGCGACCTGACGATGACGGCTCCGGCCATGTCCCGGGCGAGTGACAGGATGCGGCCGAGGCGGCTCCACGAACCCGTTGGTGCGGCTGCTCCGGTTCAGCGGGGCGCAGGAGGCGATGACACGTGAAGTTTCGCATCGACCGCGACGTCTTTTCCGAAGCCGTCGCATGGGCGGCTCGCAGCCTGCCCCAACGCCCGAGCGTCCCGGTACTGGCCGGGGTGATGATCGATGCGGGCGTCGACGGGTTGGTGCTGTCCGGTTTCGACTACGAGACGTCGGCACGGGTGAGCATCCCCGCCGAGATCGCCGAGGAGGGCAGGGCGCTGGTCTCGGGCCGCCTGCTTGCCGACATCTGCCGGAGTCTGCCGTCGAAGCCCGTCGATCTCGGCACCGACGGCACGCGCGTGTCGCTGGCGTGCGGGTCGGCCCGGTTCAGCCTGCAGACCATGCCGGTCGAGGACTATCCCGCCCTTCCGCAGCTGCCGACCCCCTCTGGGACGGTCCGGTCCGACGTCTTCGCCGCCGCGGTCGCACAGGCGGTGACGGCGGCCGGTCGCGACGACATGCTGCCGGTGCTCACCGGCATCCGAATGGAGATCGAGGGTTCGACGATCGCATTGATGGCCACCGACCGATATCGGCTCAGCCTGCGTGAGTGCGAGTGGACCCCGGACCAGAGCGACATCAGCGCGACCGCGCTGGTACCCGCCCGAGTGCTCGCGGACACGGCGAAGTCGCTGATCCCCAGCGGCGACGTGACCATCGCCCTGGCCTCGGCGTCGACAGGCGACGGACTCATCGGCTTCGAGGGGTCGGCAGGGGGTGGCCTCCGGCGTACCACCACGCGGCTGCTCGACGGCGAGTTCCCGAAGGTGCGGGCACTGTTCCCGTCGGAGTCCGCGACCGTCGCCCACATCGACACCCCGGCCTTGATCGAGGCGGTCAAGAGGGTGTCACTCGTCGCTGAGCGCAATACTCCCGTCCGGCTCAGCTTCACCGAGGCGATGGTGACTCTGGAGGCCGGTAGCGGCGACGAGGCCCAGGCGACGGAGAGCCTGGAGGCGACCGTCGACGGTGATGACATCTCGATCGGCTTCAACCCCAGCTACCTGCTTGACGGGCTGGGTGCCATCGACGCGCCGGTGGCGCACCTGGCGTTCACCCAGTCGACCCGGCCGGCGGCGCTGGCCGGCGCGCCCAGCCACGGTGAAGGACCCGATCTCGGCTTCCGTTACCTGTTGATGCCGGTCCGGCTTCAAGGCTGATCCGAGTACGAACCATGGCGGCCCCACCGGTGAGGCCGCATCGGGAAAGGATTGTGACATGCAGATCGGTCTCGTCGGGCTGGGCAAGATGGGCGGCAACATGCGGGAGCGGCTGCGAGACGGCGGCCATGTCGTCGTCGGCTTCGACCACAATCCCGACATCAGCGATGCCAGCAGCCTCGATGACCTTGCGGCCAAGCTCGACGCGCCGCGGGTGGTGTGGGTGATGGTGCCGGCCGGTGGCCCGACGAAGGACACCATCACCTCGCTGCGTGCAGTCCTGCAGGAGGGGGACATGGTCATCGACGGCGGGAACTCCCGCTGGACCGAGGACATGGAGCACGCCGGCTTCCTGGGTGAACGCGGGATCGGCTTCGTCGACTGTGGTGTCTCCGGAGGCATCTGGGGGCTCAAGAACGGCTACGGGCTGATGTGCGGCGGCACTGAGGAGAACGTTGCCAGGGCCCAGCCGATCTTCGACACGCTCAAGCCAGGGGGTGAGTTCGGGTTCGTGCATGCCGGGA
>JBKPNJ010000101.1:0-15919 GCA_046732575.1 Actinomycetota bacterium | reverse complement strand
CTTCCGGCCCGCGCCGGAAGCGCTCGAAGATCTCCTCCTCGTCGCCGGGCGGGACCCCGGGCCCCCCGTCGGCCACCTCGAGCGCGGACCCCCCATGGTCGACGCGCAGCACGATGCGGCCATCGGGACCGCCGTGGCGGTGCGCGTTGTCGAGGAGGATGCGCGCGATCCGCGCGATCGCGCCCGGATCGGCCCGGACCCACGTCGGCGCCTCCGCTGACAGCTCGGCGCGCGAGTCGCCGACTTCGAACTCCGCCAGCACGGAGCGCGCGAGCTCGACCAGCTCGACCGGCTCCGCGCGCAGCTCGACGCCCGCGTCGAGCCGGCTGAGATCGAGCAGTTCCTCCGCGAGCTTGCCGAGCCGCTCCGTCTGGCCGAGCGCGCGGCGCACCTGGTCGCGCGCCTCGGGGAGGTCGGGCTGGTCTCGCCTCAGCTCATCGCTCGCACCGTGCAGCATCAGTCCGAGCGAGGTCAGCGGCGTGCGCAGCTCATGCGACGCGGTACTCACGAACGTCCGCCGCGACTGCTCCTGCGCCGCCAGGCGCCGCTGCATCGTCCCGAACGCGCGCGCCAGGTCTCCGACCTCGTCGCGGTGGCCGTCGTCGACCGGCGGGATGGCGTCGGGTCCACGCTCGGCCATGACCAGCGCGCTGCCGCGCAGCACCGTGAGGCGCCGCACGAGCCGCGTGGCGAGCGCGATGCCGGCTACCAGCGCGACCGCGAGCGCGACGAACGCGGCGGCGACGAGCGAGCGCCGGACGACGCCCTGGACCCCGCCGAGCCCCTCGAGCGACCGCCGCAGGACGAGCACTCCGCGGGTGCCGCCGGCCGTGAACGGCACAGCGGCGTGGGCCTGCCGCCGTCCCCCGTCGTTCCCAAAGCGCGAGACGAGCCGGTTCAGCTTGAGCGCGCGCGCTGCCTCCGGGAAGCGCTCGCCGGCGTCGATGTCGGTCCCCGCCAGGGCTGCGGCGGAGGTGTTGAACACGAACACCTCCGCGCCCGTCTGGCGCTTGAGGTCATGCACGGCGCGGGTGAGCCGCGGCGACCCCGGCCGCAGCTGCTCGCGGCTGAGGCTGGAGAAGCTCGCCCGCGCGGTGCGCGCGGTCTGCCCGAGCGTGGTGAGCGAGTCCTGCTCGAGCTTGCGGTCCAGCGGGAAGAGCACCAGCAGCGCGGTCACGACCACCGTCAGGGCGCTCACGGCGACCAGCGCTGCGGCGAGGCGGGCACGCAGTCCGCGCAGCTCGCTCACGGCGCGTGCAGCCGGTAGCCGACCCCGCGGACCGTCAGCAACAGCTCGGGGCGGTCGGGCACGGGCTCGAGCTTCTCGCGGAGATGGCGGATGTGCACGTCGATCCCGCGCGGGTCGCGGTAGGCGCTGTCACCCCAGATCGCGCGCAGCAGCTCCTGCCGATTGAAGAGCACCCCGGGTCGGCTCATCATCGCCTGGAGGACCTCGAACTCCGAAAACGTCAGCTCCGCGGGCCGGCCGTCGACGCTCACCGAGCGGCGGCTGCGGTCGAGCACGAGCGGACCGACCCGGAGCACCTCCTCCCCGAGCGCCCGCGGACCGGCTCGGCGCAGCACGGCGCGGATGCGGCTGCGCAGCTCGGCGGGCCCGAACGGCTTGGTCACGTAATCGTCCGCGCCCGCCTCGAGGCCGAGGACCGCGTCGGCCTCGGAGTCGAGCGCGGTCAGCATGATGATCGGAACGAGGTTGCGCCGCTCGCGCAGCGTGCGACAGACGTCGTAGCCGTCCGGCCCCGCGCCGAGTGCGACGTCGAGCAGCACGACGTCGAACCGGCTCGTGCTCGCCCGGTCGATCGCCGCGCGCCCGTCGGGCACGGCCATCACGCGATGCCCGTCGCGTTCGAACAGCCGGCGGATCTGCTCGCGCAGCTCCGACTCGTCATCGACGACGAGGATGTCGAGCGGCTCGACGGTCACGAGGCCAACGCTAGCGCCGCCGCGGCGGCCGGCGTGCGGGCTAACAGCATCCCAACACGGATCCAACTGACAGACGCCCGGGGCCGAGCACCATGGCCGCGTGCTCCTCCTCGGCTTCGGACTCGCGATCGCCTCCTCGCTGGCGCTCAACGCCGGCTACCTCATGCAGCACGTCGGCGGAGCGGTGGCGCCGGCGGTCGACGCCCGCCGCCCGGTCGCGACGGTGCGCGCGCTCCTGCGGTCGCCGATGTGGGCGGTGGGCATGGGCACCAACCTGTTCGGCTCCGTGCTGCACATCGGCGTGTTGGCGGTTGCCCCCCTCTCGCTGGTCCAGGCGTTCTCGGCCGCCGGGCTGGCGCTGGTGGTCCCCGCCTCGGCGCGCGTGGCGGGCAGCCCACTGCACCGGGCCGAGCGCGTCGCCGTCGGGGTCATCATCGCCGCGCTCGCAGTGCTCTCGATCAGCCCGGCGACCACCTCGATCGGCCCCGCATCCGTCGGGACGCCGCTGCTCTTCCTCGGCCTCGTCCTCGCCGCGTCGGCCGTGCTCGCCGGCGTCCGCGGTGCCCGCCGTGGCGCGGCGCTCGCGCTGATCGCCGGGCTGCTCTATGGGCTCTCCGACGCAGCGACCAAGGGGTTCACCGACGCGGCCGGCCATGGCCTGCTCGGCGCCGTGCTCTCGCCGTGGCCGCCGATCATCGTCGCGCTCTGCGCCGCCGCGTTCTTCGCGCTCCAGCGCGGCCTGCAGCTCGGCGCCGCTGCCACCGTGATCGTCCTCATGACCGCGACGATGAACGTCGTCGCCGTCGCCGCCGGCGTCCTGGTGTTCGCCGAGTCCTTCGGCGCGCGGCCAGACATCGCCGCGCTGCACCTGATCGCCATGGTGGCGGTCGCCGGCGCGTCGTGGCACCTTGCGGCCGTCCAGGCCAGGATCGGGGAGCACTCCGTCGAGCCCCTTCGGCGTGCGCAAGGCGGTCCAGCGGCCGTCCCCGCGCCCGCGCGTTGAGCGCGATCGCAATCGCGACGGTGATGACGCGCAACGGACGATCGCCGGGGCCGGCGAACAGGGCCCGTGCAACCGAAGCGAACGTCGCAGTCGGTTCCTGCGGCGGAGGCTGAACGGGTCATGTCTCGGAATGCAGTCATGCCACTGGGCGCGAGCCCGGCGACGCGACTGCGCCGACAGTGACAGGACCCTGGCCGAGCGTCGCGCGTGCGTCGGGAGCGTCGGGCAGCCACATCCGCACGGTCGCGCCGGGGCCCGCGATCACCTCCGCCCGGCCTCCGTGCGCCTCCGCGATCGCCCGCACGATCGAGAGGCCAAGCCCGGCGCCGTCGCGGGTGCGGGCGCGATCGTCGCGCGCGAAGCGCTCGAACGCGCGCTCGACGAACGCTGGTGTGAAGCCCTCGCCCTCGTCGGAGACCTCGAGTTCCAGCCCACTCCCGGCGCGCCGCGTTCGCAGCACGATCTCGCCGCGGCCGTAGCGCAGCGCGTTGTCGACGAGGTTGCCGAGGGCCTGCCGCAGACGCAGCTCGTCGGCGTAGACCGACCGGTCGTCCCCGACATCGACCGAGATGCCGCGCCCGCGCGCGGCGGCACGGTCCCCGAAACGGCGTGCCACCCGCTCGAGCTGCTCGCGGAGCTCGAGCGACTCGGGCCGCACGGGCAGCTGGCCCTCGCTGGAGCGCGCCAGGATCAACAGGTCCTCGGCCAGTTGGGCGAGGTGGTCGCACTCCTCGACCGACACGACCAGCGCCTCGCGCACCTGCGGAGCGTGCCCGCCCGCGCGCAGCGCTCCCTCCAGCTCGGCCTTGACGACGGCCACCGGCGTGCGCAGCTCGTGGCTGGCGTCGGCGACGAAGCGGCGCTCGCGCTCGAACGAGCGGCTGAGGCGATCGAGCATCTCGTTCAGCGTCTCGCCGAGACGGCGGATCTCGTCGTGGGCGGCCGGCAACGGCAGCCGCTCGTCCTCGCGGCTCAGCGAGACCTCGCGCGCGCGCCGGCGCATCGCCTCGACCGGACGCAGCCCGGCGGCGGCAAGCACGTAGCCGAGCACGGACGCGAGGAGGACCGCGATCGGGCCGCCCAGGGCGAACGAGCGGACGAGATTGCCGAGCGTGTCATCGCGATCCTGCAGCGATTGGCCGACCGCCACGACCTCCGGGCCACCCCCGGCCCTCGCCAGCACGCGCGTCCTCCCCTCGATGCCAGGGATGCGCCGCTCCACGAGGACCCGCTCGCCGGCTTGCGCCCGCCGCACCTCGGGCGGGCTGAGGGCAGCGCTCCGAACGTCCCCGGAGCCGGCGAGCACCTGCCCGTCAGCCCCCAGCAGCTGCGCGAAGCCCTCCTCGCCCTCACCGGCCGCGCCGGCCGCGGGCGTGTGCGCGGCGACCACGGCGCCGGCCCGAACCACGAGCCCGGCCGTCACGCTCTCATCCAGGTCGTTGCGCAGCCGCTCATAGACGAACAGCCCGGCGCCCACGAGCACGAGGGCCATCGCGACCGCGAACGCGGCGGTCAGCCGGACGCGGACGGGCATCGCCATCACGTCCCGCTGTCTCTCCGCAGCCGGTAGCCCGCACCGCGCACGGTCTCGATCGAGTGAACCCCGAAGGGCCGGTCGACCTTCTCGCGCAGGTAGCGGACGTAGACCTCGACGATGTTCGAGCGCTGCTCGTAACCGAGATCCCAAGCCGCGTCCAGCAGCTGCGCGTGGCTCAGGACCTGTCCCGGCCGCCGCATGAAGGTCTCGAGCACCGCGAACTCCTTGGCGCTGAGCCTGATCTCCACCTCACCGCGCCGGACCTCGCGCGTCGCCGGGTCGAGGCGCAGATCGCCGACCTCGACGAGGGCCGGGCGCTCGACCGGGCCGCGGCGGACGAGCGCGCGCAGGCGCGCGGTCAGCTCTGCGAGTGAGAACGGCTTTGTCAGGTAGTCGTCCGCGCCTCCGTCCAGTCCGCGCACCCGATCCTCCACCGAGTCTCGCGCGGTCAGCATGAGCACCGGCATCCAGCGGCCCTCCTCGCGCAGCCGCCGGCAGGTCTCGAAGCCGTCGAGCCCCGGCATCAGCACATCGAGCACGACCACGTCGTAGTCGCTCGTGCCGACGACGCGCAGCGCCTCCTCGCCGTCGGCGGCGACATCGACCGCCAGACCCTCGTACCGCAGTCCACGGCGGATGGCGCCCGCCATCCGCACATCATCGTCGACGACAAGGACCTTCATCGACTCATCATCGCCCCCAGGGGATGAGCGCACCGCGAGCTGCCGGTGCAGCTCGCGGTCGCTTGCTCAGTCGCCGGCGCCCTTGTCCCCGCTATCGCCCGCTTCGCTGTCGGCCTCGACGACGACGACGTTGAAGTTGTCGTCGAGCCGGACGTCGACCGTGGAGCCGTCGGTCCTGGCGACCTCGACCTCGTAGGTGGCGCCGTTCTCGTTGTCGAGCTCGGTCTGGTTGACCTTGCCGCCGCCGGTCGCGTCCAGGGCAGCCTTCTCGGCGCTCGCCCTGGCGCTGCCGGTGATCGCGTTCGACGCGTCGCGCGCGTCCGAGTCGCCGCCCGAGGCGGCGCCGGCGATGGCGGATCCACCGAGTGCGAGGGCAGCCAGCGCGACGACGGTGATGAGGACCTTCTTGAGCTTGGAACCCATGCCGAGCACCGTACGTCTCGAACATGAATCTGTCCTGAGACTGTCATAGCTCGCGCAGCCGCCGGACAGCCGAGCTCCGCGCGGTGAGTGCGCGGGCTAGCAGCGGGCGGTTGAGCGGTCGATCACGTCGCCGTTGACGGCGATGATGCTCAGCCGCGCGATTCCGGGCTTGAGTCGCAGGCGCAGCGCGCCGTCGGTGCTGTCGCGGGAGAACGCGAGGCGCGGGTCATGCTCGTCGACGTCGTAGCGCTCGCGCCCGCCCGCCCCGATGACGTACTGGGTCGTGCCGCCGACGGGGCGGAAGCGCTGGAGGTCATGGTCATGGCCGCTGAGGAGGATCGCCGCCCTGCCCCGGAGCGCCCGCCACAGCGGGTCGACGTCGCGCTCCTCATCGCGATGCGCCCCGGCGTTGAAGCGGGGGCGGTGCATGAACACGATCGCGCACCCGCGCTTCACGCCCGCGAGCTCGCGCCGCAGGAACGCGAGCTGCTGCGCGTTGCGCGGCGTCTGGCTGTTGACGCTGACGATCCGCCAGCCGCCGACGCGGAACGCGTAGTGATGGGGGAGCCTGCGGTCCTTGACCCTGCGCCAGTAGGGGTCATAGCCGACGGCGTGGTGCGGCCATTCGTGGTTGCCCGGCGTTGGGTCCATCCTGCGCACGAGCGACCCGTAGACGCTGGCGAAGTGCTCGCGGAAGTCGGCTGCGGTGCCGGTTTCATAGACGTCACCGAGGTAGAGCACGCGCCGGGGCCGGTCCGCTCTGATCAGATCGGCGACGCGGCTCGCCTCGTCGCTGCCGTTGCCGCCGTCTCCGACCGCCCAGACGATCGAGCCGGAGCGCGACGCGGCCTGCAGTTCGTCGTTGCCGCAGCCGGCGAGAACTGCCAGCAGCAGCACGAGCGCGATCGTGGCCTGACGCATGGCGGTGACGCTAGGGCACCGGTCAACAGCCGCCCAGACGGAGCGGCAGCGATCAGTCGCACGGTCAACGGGTTGCCCTCGCGGAGCGCCGTTCACGCGAGCTTCGCGGCCGCCAGCCAGGCCAGCACGCTGGTCGTGGCCGCGTGTGTCTGGAGCTTGTTCGCCGGAATGCCGAGCGCGCCGATGGGGCGGCCGTCCCAGGCACGGAGGAACAGGCCGTCCGGCTTCGCGGCGTGCGCCATCGCCTCGCCGCCGACCGACGCGGCGATCCGGTACCAGCGCGGGTTGTGATCCATCCGATACGCCGCGAGGAGGGACCGGAGGTAGATCGCGTCGAACTGGGGGCCCATCGTGAGGGTCGGGAAGCGCGCGGTGGTCACGCGCAGCAAGTGCTCGCCCCTGCGGCAGTACCCCTGCCGGCCCGTGGCGCGGCAGAGGCGGAGGAAGGCCTCGGCCATCGGTCCCTCGACGTAGGGCATCGGGCGTCGCGGGCTCGACCGGGCGCCGTAGAGTCCGTCGCGCGCGCGGATCGTCCGGTCGGCCCAGGCGATGTACTTCTGCGCAAGCGCGAGGTAGCGCGGCCGGTGCGTCACCTCGAACAGGCCGGCGGCGGTGAGCGTGGCGCCGGCGAGGCTCTCGCTGGCCTTGAACGCGTGCAGGTCGTTCCACCAGATGCCGCCGCTGACCGGATCCCAGCCGGAGTCGATGAACCGCAGCGAGCGGGCCGCGTCGGCGAGGAAGCGGCGGTCGTGTGTGGCGCGGTACGCGTCGACCTGCGCGACGCCCCACCACCCCTCATCGTCGTACCAGGTGCGTCCCGCCTTCCCCGGTGGTGTGCGGCTGTAGCCGGGCACCGGCCGCAGGTCGGGGTTCCAGTAGCGCTCGGCTGCGATGCCGAAGCGGCGTGCGGCGGCCACGTTGGCCCGGGACGGATCGGCGATCGCGATCGCGTTGTAGGCGCCGAACAGGTGCACGATCCCCCACATCGTCGCCCTCCAGCGGTGTCCCGTGGCGGGCAGGTACTGGTCGTACCAACCGCGCTGCGGGTCCCACCAAGCGTGCGCACGCGCGACGCCCGCGCGGGCGGCGGCGAGGTCCACCGAGGGGGCCAGGGCGGCCGAGGGTGCGCCACCCGCCGCCGGAACCAGTGCGCGGTGCCGCGGCGCGTGCCCGACCGCGGCAGAGCCGCAACCGGCGACCGCGAGCGCAACCAGCACCGAGAGGCAGCGGGCACTGCGAGCCATGCCGGCAGCTTGATCACCAGACCTGAAGCCCGCCTGAAAGTGGAGGCACCAAGATGCCCATTCACCCGCCGCAGCGCTGCGCCGAGCGCGCGCACCGTGGCGTTCGTCGCGCGGCCTGCGCCATGGTGGACCAGCAGCTGTCGTTCCGTCACCGCTCGCGCCCGTCTCCTCCCGGAGGAGGAGACAAGATCGTCGCCGGGTCGGAGCGCGAACGGGCTTTCGTCCGACGACGGCGCGCCGGGGTGGCTTTACCGTCGGCCCATGACAACACTCACCACAAGACGCCGACCTACACCTGCAGACGTCGCCACCCCGTCCGCAGCTCCCGAGCTGCCGCAGTACTCGCGCCGGAAGATCGCCGCCGTCTGGGCGGCGGCTGCGCTGCCGATGGCCTTCCTCGCCTGGATCGTGGCGCCCTGGCTCGCTGATCGACTCGACGGGCCCAGCCAGCTGCAGAAGGCGGTCCTGCTGTGCCTGACGGCGGGGCTGATCTGGCAGTTCGTGCTCGTCATCGCCCTCGTCGCGCGCGAGCAACGCTCACTGCGGTGGTCGCGCCTGCGCCAGGCGCTGTGGCTGAACGCCCCCATCAGCCCCCGCACGGGCCGCCGCGGAGGTCGCGTGTGGCTGATCCTGCCCGTGCTGCTCGTCGCCTTCGCGGCGGAGGAGCTCATCCCGGCGGTCCATCAGGTTGCGGCGCGCGACCTCCCGACGTTCTTCGACTCCCACGGTGGTCACGCGCTTCTGTCGGGCTCCTGCGCCTGGTTCGCCGTCATCGTGGCGCTCGCCGTCTTCAACACTGTCCTGGGTGAGGAGCTGCTGTTCAGGGGCCTCCTGCTCCCGCGTATGAACGGCGCTTTCGGGGACCGTGATTGGATCGCAAACGGCGTGCTGTTCGCGGTCTACCACCTGCACATGCCGTGGGTCATCCCGGCCGCGCTGGCCGACACGTTCATCATCTCCTATCCCGCGAAGCGCTACCGCAGCGCACTCATCGGCATCGCGGTGCACAGCGCGCAGAGTGTCGTCATCCTCGCTCTGAGCCTCTCGCTCGTTCTCGGCTGAGCGTGATGGACCCTCGCCCGAAAACGGGCGAGGGTTCGGTCGCGCGGACGAGCGGCCGCCACATTTTCAACTCCGACTGACCGCCCTAGCTCCTGCCGCGGGGTTGCCAGCCAGGGACGAATTGGACGCGGAACGGGGCGACCGGCCGCAGGCTCGCGGTTCGCAGGTCGAGCACTTCGACGGTGCGGGTGGTGAGGTCGAGGGTCGCGATCTGCTTTGCATCGGGTGACCATGCGGTGCCGAGGAGGTTGTCCGGGCCGGTGGTGATGGGATGCTGGTCGCTGCCGTCCGCGTTCATGATCCAGATGTCGCCGCCCGGGCCACCACGGCGAGTCGCGACGTACGCGATCCGGGATCCGTCGGGACTCCAGTCCGGCACCTGGTCCTTGGGTGCCGGGTCGAACGTCAACTGGGTCTGATTGGAGCCGTCAGCGTCCATGAGCCAGACTTGGGAGACCCCTGTGCGGTCGCTGAGGAAGGTGATTGGGTGACCATCCGGCGCGTAGGGGTACCGGTCGGGCATCGGCCATCCCCACCGCCACCGGGTGGGACGTGCACGTGAGGTCGTTCCCGCCGCTGCACGCCGAGTGGGATCCCCGCGTCGGGATCGGCACGCTAGCCGCCGTCGTGCTCGCGCTCCTCGCTGCGCGCAACGCCGTCGACCTGTCGGAGCGCCTGGCGTGGCGGCCGCTGCTGGTGGCGGTGCTCGCCGCCGGGCTGGCGTGGATGCTGTCACTGGCCCTCGTCGACGGAAGGACGGGATCGGCCACATCCTCGAGACGCCCTACGAGTACCTGCGGACGGCGCGCAAGGTCACCGACGTCCACCAGTTGCTGCGGGAGTACGTCAGCCGGATCCCCTACTCGTCCGCGCCGCGCCCCAACTGGCCGGTGCACGTCGCCGGCCACCCGCCCGGCACGCTGCTGCTGTTCGCCGGCCTGGTCCGTCTCGGCCTCGGCGACGGCCTGGCCGCCGGGATGGTCGTGGCGGTGGTCGCGGCGACGACCGCCGTGGCGGTGCTCGTCTGCGTCCGCACCCTCGGCGGCGAGGTGATGGCCCCGCGGGCCGCGCCGTTCCTGGTCTTCGGCCCTGCAGCGGTGTGGCAGGCCGTCTCGGCGGACGCGCTGTTCGCCGCCGTCGCGGCGTGGGCGCTCGCCGCGCTGGCCTTGGCGGCGACGCGCCGCAGCGCCGGCTGGTCGATGCTTGCCGGGATCCTGCTCGGGGCCTGCGCGATGCTGTCCTACGGGCTGCTGCTGCTCGGGATCCTGGCGCTGACCGTGATCGCTCTGGGCCGCTGGTGGCCGTACCCTGCCGATCGCCGCCATCGCCGCGCTCGCGGTCGTCGTCGCGTTCGCGGCGCTGGGGTTCTCCTACTTGGACGCGCTCCCCCCGCTGCGCGCGCGCTACTACGACGGCGTCGGGGGGAGGCGTCCCGCGCGCTACTGGATGTGGGGCGACCTCGTGGCGCTCGCCTTCAGCGCCGGCCCGCTCGCCGGGGCCGGGATCGCCGAGCTGCTCGCCACGGCGCGCAGCAGCCTCCGCGACGACTCGACAAGGGCGATCGCGGGGCTCGCCGCCGCGGGCACGACCACGGTGCTGCTGGCGGACGCCGCCCAGATGAGCAAAGCGGAGGTGGAGCGGATCTGGCTGCCCTTCGTTCCCTGGATCCTGCTCGGCTGCGCGCTCCTGCCGGAGCGCTGGCGGCGGCGCGGCATCGTGCTCCAAGTGGTGGTTGCGCTCGCCGTCGAGCACCTCCTGATCACGGGCTGGTGAGCTCTGCCCGGGCGAGCGTGCCGGCGGCCGGCCGCGGCGCCGGCTGAACACCGATGAGGGATGTGCAGGCGCCGGCTGCGACCGGTGGCCCGACCGGAAGACGGTAGACGGCAGACAGCAGGACATGGCGATTTCCGCAGCGCGCCGGCGCACGTCGACCCCGGCCGAGAACGTCCAGCTCGCCAACGCCGCCTCGGCATCCGGGTGACGGGCGCGCTGCAGGAATCGTGAGGCGAACCGCTCGCCCAACTACCCCGGTCGGCGACTCTCGCAAAGGGGCTGGTCACCGGGATGCGTGCCCACGACGCATCGACCGTGCCCGGCAGCACTGCTCCTCGAGGCGAAGACATCGAGTACGTCGAATGGCCGATGGTGAAGCGCACGGCAAGTCTGTGTAGTCCCGCTGGTGTCGCGGGCAAGGACAACGCCAGGACGGCTCGAGCTCCTCGCCCGGTTGCTCACGGCGGCAGAGGAGCTCGCGTGCATGGGCAGCTGGGAGCTCGACCTCCGCTCGGGCGGGACGGTGTGGTCCGGCGGGATGTACCGGATCCTCGGCCTTCCGTTCGCGGAGCAGATACGCGACGGGGCTGAGATCCTCGAGCACGTCCACGCCGATGACCGGGAGCGGATGGAGCGGATGCTGGCGGGCGTTGTCGAGAGGCCGCAGGACGTGCCCGACCGGGGCCTGGAGCTCGAGCTTCGCATGGTTCGCGCCGACGGCTCCGTGCGCGACGTGCGCGCCATGGGGCGCGTCGAGAGCGATGGAGGGGGGCGGCCGGTGCGCTGGATCGGGTCCGTGCTCGACGTCACCGAGCAGCGCCTGAGCGAGCGCGAGCTGCGAGCCCACTACAGCGTGAGCCAGGCGCTGCGCGAATGGGAGTCCTTCGAGCTCGGCGTGGTGGACCTCCTGCGACGCATCGCGACGGCACTCGACTACCCGATGGCGTCCCTTTGGCTCTGGGACGCTAGCTCCGAGGCGCTGGGGTGCCGCGCGTTCTGGAGCGCGCCGCATGTCGATCCGGGCGACTTCGAGCAGATCACGCGCGGCATCACCTTCCGCAAGGGTGAAGGCAAGCCGGGAGCCGCATGGCAAGGCCGCAAGCCCGTGGTCACCCCCGACGTCGCCAACGATCCCGGCTTCCGACCGCGTGACGCCGCGGTGGCGCTCGGGATCACGTCGGCGATCACATTCCCCGCGGTCGGGCCGAGCGGCTCCGTCGCGGTGCTCTCGTTCTATTCCTTCGAGCGGCGCGCGCCGAGCGTGGAGCTTGTGCGCACGCTCACCGCGATCGGCCGTGAGCTGGGCCGGTTCTTGAGCCTGCGGCGGGCCGAGCTCGGCCCGCGGCCGCTGTCGGAGCGCGAGATCGAGGTGCTCTCCCTGGCCGCCGGGGGTCTCAGCGGGCCTGGTATCGCCGAACAGCTCTTCCTGAGCCCAGCCACGGTGAAGACCCACTTCGAGCACATCTACGAGAAGCTCGGAGTGGGTGACCGCGCCGCTGCCGTCGCTCAGGCGCTGAGGACCGGCCTGATCGACTGAAGATCCGCCGAACGGCCTATGGTGATCGTCCGGGACCGGGTCGAAGCTCAGTCATGGGTTCCCAACGGCGCCGCGCGCCGCCGCATGTCGCTGATGCCACTACGCGATCTCCCCAGGCTCGGACCGCGCCGATCGAGCTCGCGCCGGAGCTCACCGAGCGCGTCCGCGAACGCGAGCCGCCTCACGATCGCCTGACCCAGCACGCCGCCGTCAGCGCGCTCGGCTCGCTCGCCCTCCAGGGCCGGCGTGTCGCCGAGCTGCTCGACGAGGCCGCCCGGGCGCTCCACGAGACGCTGGCGAGCGACCTGATCGTCGTGCTCGAGCACAGAGCGGGCGGCGCACCCTCGATCCGCGCCAGCGCCGGCGAGGGCTTCGCGATCTCGGACGTGCCTTCGCGCGAGCTCCGCCGCGCGCTCGCGCTCCTCTGCGATACGGGCGAGGCTCTGCTCAGCTCGCACCTGCCGTCTGAGACACACTTCCGCGCACCCGCGCTCGAGGATTCCGGGATCCTGAGCCTGGTGGCCGCCCCGATGGGATCGGGAGCGGCGTTCGGCGCATTGGTGGCGTGCAGCCGGCGGCGTGCCGCGTTTTCCAGGGACGACCTCGCCTTTGTGGAGTCGATCGCACACGTCGTCATGGCGGCGATCGAGCGCGAGCGCGCCGTCGCCGCGGTGGCCGCCGCCGACTCGCTGCGGTCGGGGTTCTGGGAGCTCTCGCACGACCTGCTCGCGGTCTTCTCCTCCGACGGGCGCTTCCTCGAGGTCAGCAGCTCGTGGCAGCGGGTGCTCGGCTGGACGCGCGAGGAGCTGATCGGCCGCGCCGCGCTCGAGCTGATCGTGCCCGAGGACCGGCCGGCCACCGTGGCGAGCGCCGACCTCGCCCTGCAGCGCGGCCGCACCGTGTCCGAGGTCGTCAACCGATATCGCGCCAAGGACGGGTCGTCGCGGCGGCTGCTCTGGAGCGTGCATCAGGGTCTCGACGGCTTGCTGCACGCCGTCGCCAAGGACATCACCGAGCGCTACGAGCAGCAGGCGCTCGCGACCCGGCGCACCGAGCAGCTCAACGACGCGCAGCGGTTGGCGCGGATGGGCAGCTGGGAGACCGACTTCGCCTCAGGTCTGCACACGCTCTCGGAGAGCCTGCGCGAGATGCTCGCCTGGAATTCGAGCTTGATCACGAACGAGGACTTCCTCTCCCGGGTGCATCCGGAGGACCGCGACCGGATGCGGACGGTCATGGCGACCCACCCCGATAAAGACACGTGCGGCGAGTTCCGCGTGTTGCTTCCAGACAACCGCATCCGGGCGTTCAGCTCGCTCCTGCGGCCGCTGAGCGACGCGGCCGGGAACCTCACCGGGCTGCGCGGCACCGTCAAGGACGTCACGAAGACGCGCCGCGCCGAGGTAGACCTGCGCCGCTCCGAGGAGCGCTTTCGGCAGGGCTTCGACAACGCCCCGATCGCGATGTGGCTCGCCGACCCCGCGAGCCTGCGCTACCTGCGTGTCAACGACGCCTTCTGCACGCTCGTCGGGCGGACGCGGGAGGCCCTCTACGAGTTGACCTACGCCGAGATCAGCCACTCGGAGGATCAGTCGGCCACGTCCGAGAACCTGCCGCGGCTGGTGAGCGGCGAGCTCGAGCAGTTCGTGACCGAGAAGCGTTATCTGCGCCCCGACGGCACCGAGGTGTGGGCGTCCGTGAACGTCACTCCTGTGCGCGAGCTGGACGGGTCGATCGACGTGCTGTTCGGGCAGCTGGTGGACATCACCGAGCGCAAGGCGCGCGAGGCGTCGCTGGAGGCGCAGCTCGATGAGATCGCCGGCCTCGGCGAGATCCGGCGGGCCTTCGAGGAGGACCGCTTCGAGTTGCACGTGCAGCCGATCGTCGATCTCGCCTCCGGCGAGATCGTGCAGCGCGAGCTGCTGATCCGCATGCGCGGCACCGACGGCGCGCTGATCCCGCCGGGAGCCTTCCTGCCCGCCGCCGAGAAGCACGGCGCGATCCGCGACATCGACCGCTGGGTGATCGCCAGGGGCGCCGACATTGCCGCCACCGGCATCGACGTCGAGATCAACATCTCGGCCGCCTCGATCGGCGATCCGGGGCTGATCGCCGACATCGAGCACGAGCTGGAGCGCACGGGGGCCGATCCCTCGCGGCTCGTGTTCGAGATCACCGAGACCGCCCTGATCGAGAAGACCAAGGTCGCGGTCGCGCTCGCCGAGCATCTGCGCGAGCTCGGGTGCCGGTTCGCGCTCGACGACTTCGGCAGTGGCTACGGCGGCTTCCACTACCTCAAGCACCTGCCGATGGACTTCCTGAAGATCGACCGCGAGTTCATCCGCGACGCGCGCACGGAGGAGGCCGACCGGCACGTCATCAGCGCCATCGTCGGGCTCGCCAAGGGCTTCGGCCTGCAGACGATCGCCGAGGGGGTCGAGGACCAGGAGACGCGCGAGATGTTGCGCGACTTCGGCGTCGACCACGTGCAGAGCTTCCACGTCGGTCGCCCGGCGCTGCTCGAGCCTCCCGCTGCGCAGCCCGACCGCGCTTGCTAGAACTGCTGCTCGCATGAGCAGGCTGATGGACGGCGATGGTGATGGTCGGGGCGAGGTCATGAGCCGCGAGCGCGTCGTCGTGCGGCCTGACGGCTCCTCCGCGGCGGTGATCTCGCGCGCGATCGTGCAGCTGATGGCGCGCACGGCCGGCCGCGGGCCGACCAAGGCCCGCACCACCATCGACGCCGGCCACGCCCTCGTCGTCGTCGAGGACGCGCTCACCACGAGCGAGCGCGGTCTCATCGCGGCGGGCGAGGCCGACCTCGTACGGCGCCAGCGTGCCGCGCTCCAGGGGCTGATCCGCGACGAGGCGATCGCAGCGGTCGAGAGCGCCACCAGCCGGACCGTGCGCCTGCTGCTCAGCGACATCGCGCCCGAGGAGGGCGTGGCGATCCAGCTCTTCCTGTTCGAGCCGGAGCCCGACGGGCGGTAGGACGCACCCCCCTGCGGCTCGGGCAGGCCGCACGCACATCCGGCGGGGAGCACGCTGGCCGGTGGGTCGCGCGATCCGCATGCTTGACGCACGATGTTCCGACCGCACCTCCGCTCCGCCGCGCCGCCGCTGATCGGCATCGTCACGCACGAGCTGCGCTCCGACCGCTCCCCGGGCTGGGCCCTGGCGCCCGGACGCAGCGAGCGCGACCTCGCGCCGCCGCGGCTCTCGCTGCGGCTCACCTACACCCAGGCGCTCCAGGAGGCGGGGGCGATCGCGGTCGTCCTCCCTGCGCACGGCTACGTCGATGACGCCGGCGTGCTGCTCGACCGCCTGGACGGCCTGCTCGTGAGCGGCGGCCCCGACCTCGACCCGGCCGTCTACGCGCAGGAGCCCCATCCGGCGCTCGGCCCCGATGTCGACCGCGGCGCCGACGAGTACGAGCTGGCGCTGCTCACCGCCGCCCGCGAGCGCGACCTCCCGCTGCTCGGCATCTGCCGCGGGCTGCAGTCGCTCAACGTCTCGCGCGGCGGGACGCTGCACCAGCACCTCCCGGATCGCAGCGACGTCGAGCACCTCCAGCGCCACGAGGGCTTCGCCACGGCCCACGACGTCGACGTCGAGCGCGGCTCGCTGCTGCACTGGCTGACCGCCGCCGATCGCCTTGCGGTGAACTCCTTCCACCACCAGGCCGCCGACCGCATCGGCGCCGGCCTCGAGGTCGCCGCGCGCGCCGGACGGCACCGTCGAGGCGCTGTGGGACCCGGCCGCCACCTTCAGCCTCGGCGTGCAGTGGCACGC
>JBKPNJ010000100.1:0-6353 GCA_046732575.1 Actinomycetota bacterium | reverse complement strand
GTGATGGCGAGTGCGGTGACCAGCGCGGCCACCCTGCTTCGTTCGGCATGCCAGACGCTGCCCGGGTCACGGAGTGCAAGCTCGGCGGCGAAGGCCGCCCGAACGGCGGGTCCCTCCGGATACCAGGCAGCCAGAGTGCCGGTCGCGCCGCCGAGTTGGACCGACAGATCTGCGCGCGTCGAGTGCAGCAGGACGACCGCCCGGTCGAGTCCTTCCCCCCATCCGGCCGCGACCGCGCCGAACGTGGTGGGAAGGGCCTGCTGCATCAGCGTTCGTCCGCTCATCGGGGTGCTTCGATGGGTGCGCGCCAGCCTCTCGCAGGCATCGGCCGCCTCATCGAGTGCGGCGAGAATGACGTCGAGCGCCGCCCGGGCGACGAGCATGGCAGCCGTATCGAGGATGTCCTGGCTGGTCGCACCGAGGTGTACGCCGGCGGCCGCGGTCGGTCCAGCCGCTGCCTCGACCCGGGCACGAAGGTCCTGCACGAGCGGGATCACCGGGTTGCCGTCGGCGGCTCCGCGGCGCCCGAGGTCCGAGGGGTCGGCACCGGCCAGGTCGGCGCAGGCGGCACCGATCGACACCGCCGCGGCGCGGTCGATGAAACCGGTCGCGGCGCACGCCCGGGCGAGCGCGGACTCGACGTCGCACAGAGCCCGCTGCCAGCTGCCGGCGCTGGTGGTGGCAGCCACGGCTGTCGCACCGAAGATGGGATCCCAGAGCCCGTTCACCGGTTCAGCGTGTCAGACGACGAAGAACGGCGTCTCGTTCTCGCCCTGGATCCTGATGTCGAACCTCAACGTGTCGTCGTCCTCTGCCACGGCAGTGAGCAGCCGCCGGTCATCGGGCGGCAGTCCGCCCAGTACGGGATCGGCGCTGTTCGCCTCCGGCTCGTCCGGGAAGTAGATCCGGGTCACCAGTCTGTTCAACAGCCCGCGGGCGAACACCGAGACATCGAGGTGCGGCGCCTCTATGCAGCCGGCTTCGGCAGGCAGAGCCCCCGGCTTGAGTGTGCGGAAGAGGAACGTGCCGTTGGCATCGGTCGGGCAGCGCCCGAATCCGCGGAATCCTGGGTACCGGGCCGCACCGCGGGGGTCGTCAGCGTGGTCGAAGCGTCCCTCAGGATCGGCCTGCCATACCTCGATGAGCCCGTCGGGCACGGGCTCGGCTGCTCCATCGGTCAGCCTCCCGGTGATGGTGATCAGCCCCGGCGTGTCCGGTGCCGCGAGGTCAGGCCCGTTCTCCCACGGCAGCACCAGCGCCAGAAACGGCCCGACGGTCTGTGACGGGGTGGGACCGACAGGCTCATGCATCGTCGACCCCTGTCTCGAACGGCGTCTGCTTGCGGCCTCGCAGCACGATGTCGAAAGAAAAGCCCAGTGCCCAGTTCTCCGTCGTGACGCTGTGGTCGTAGGCGGCGATCAGCCGCTCCCGGGCTTTCTCATCGGGCACCGAGTTGACGATGGGGTCCTGAGCGAACAGCGGGTCGTCAGGGAAGTACATCTGCGTGACGAGCCGCTGGACGAACGCCTGCCCGAAGACCGAGAAGTGGATGTGCGCCGGTCGCCAGGCGTTGAAGTGGTTCCCCCACGGGTAGGCGCCGGGCCGGATCGTGGTGAACCGGTAACGGCCGAGGCTGTCGGTGGCGGTGCGACCCAGGCCGGCGAAGTGGGGGTCCAGTGGAGCCGGCCATCGGTCGCCGACATGGCGGTACCGGCCTGCGGCGTTGGCCTGCCAGACCTCGAGCAGCGCGTCCGGGACCGGACGGCCGTTTGAGTCCAGCAGCCGACCCTGAACGATGATGCGCTGTCCGACCGCCTGCCCACCCTCATGCCGGGTGAGGTCGTCCTCCCCCGGTGCCACCCTGTCGTGGCCGAACACGGGACCGGTGATCTCGGTGAGCCGCTGGGGCAGCAGCCGCAACGGGTTGGTCGGATGGCGCATTGCGGTGCTCCTGTACCCGGCGAACGACAGCAGCGGATGCGTGCCGTCGGGGTCCGCAGGATAGGCGGGCATCGGCGGATCGCTCATCGGTAGGACCATCCACTCTGGTAGGGAAGCCCCGTGTAGTTCTCCGCGAGTGACGTCTCCATCGCCCGTGAGGTGGTGACATACCGCAGCTGCGACAGGGCCAGCTGCTCGCCGAAGGCGTCGTCGGCGGGGTCGACGTGCAGCATCGTGGTCATCCACCACGAGAAGTGCGTCGCGCGCCAGACCCTGCTCAGAGCGGTGTCCGTGTACGCCTCCAGCAGCTCATCACCGGCGCCGGCATAGAAGCCGCCGAGGGCGTGAGCAAGCAGCCTTACGTCGGCGATGGCGAGGTTCATGCCCTTGGCGCCGGTCGGCGGCACGATATGCGCGGCGTCGCCGGCCAGAAACAGCCTTCCATACTGCATGGGGCGCGAGACGACGCTGCGCATCGGCGTGATGCCCCGCTCCAGGAGGGGTCCTTCGGTCAGCTCGAAGCCGTCGTCGGTGCCGAGCCTGGTCTGGAGCTCGGTCCAGATCCGGTCGCCGGGCCAGGACTCGAGGTCGTCGTCGACGGAGACCTGGAGGTACATCCGGGTGATCGCGGGCGACCGCATCGAGTGCAGGGCGAAGCCGTTGGGATGACGGCTGTAGATGAGCTCGTCGGAGGACGGAGGTGCCTCGGCGAGGATGCCGAGCCAGGCGAACGGATAGCTCCGCTGGTAAAGAGTCAGTCCCGGGACGTTGTCCCGGCTCACCCCGTGGAACCCGTCCGCGCCCACGACGAAGTCGCACTCGAGCGTCTCTCGCCGGCCGGCTTCGACGAAGCTGATGTGTGCGCGGTTCGTGGCGAGGTCGGACAGAATGACGTCCTGGACCTCGAAGCGGATGTCGAGGCCGTCGCCGAGGTTGGCGGCGATGAGGTCCTTGACCACCTCCTGCTGGCCGTACACGGTGATCCATCGCCCGGTGAGGTCGCGGAAGTCGACCCGATGGCCACGCCGCTGGAACCTCAGCTCGACGCCTTCGTGCACCAGCCCTTCGGCGGCCAGCCGTTCGCCGACTCCGGCCTCACGCAGCGTCTCGACGCTGCCGTGCTCGAGGACGCCGGCGCGGACCCGGTGCTCCACGTAGTCCCGGTCCCGGCGCTCGACCACGACCGACTCGATGCCCTGCAGGTGCAGCAGGCGGGAGAGGAGCAGCCCGGCCGGGCCGGCCCCCACGATGCCTACCTGGGTGCGCATCCAGGCTGTCCCTGTTGCGGTCGCCGACGGCGGGAGCTCATCAGCCCCACACCTGCGCTGCGGTTTCGACGATCAGCCGCAGCTTTGCGACCTCGTCCTCGAGCGTGAGGCTGTTGCCCTCGACAGTGGAGGAGAAGCCACACTGTCCCGACAGGCACAGCTGCTCCAGTGGCACGTACTTCGACGCCTCGTCGATGCGTCGCCTGAGGTCGTCCTTGGACTCCAGCTGCGGCCGCTTCGTGGTGACGAGGCCGAGCACGACGATCTTGCCGGGCGGGACGAAGCGCAGCGGCTCGAAGCCGCCGGAGCGGGCGTCGTCGTACTCGAGGAAGAAGCCGTCGACGTCCAGCCTGCCGAAAAGAGCCTCCGCCACGAAGTCGTATCCGCCCTCGGCCACCCAGGAGGACCGGAAGTTGCCGCGGCACATGTGCGTGGTGACCGTCAGCCCGTTGGGCCGGTCCGCCAGAGCCGCGTTGATCTGGGTGATGTAGCGCTCGTGCTGGTGCTCGGCGTCGTCGCCCCTGGCCCTGATGTCGGCGCGCTGTCGTGGGTCGTTGAGGTAGGCGAGGCTTGTGTCGTCGAGTTGGAGGTAGGTGCAGCCGAGCGCCGAGATCTCCTTGACCTGCCTGGCGTACGCCGCTGAGAGGTCCGCCCAGAACTCCTCCTCGTCCGGGTAGACATGGGGATCCAGGGCCGCCCGTCCCCCTCGGTAGTGGACCATGCTGGGTGACGGGATCGTCAGCTTGGGCGTCCCGGTCGAGGCCACCGACTTCAGGAACGCGAAGTCCGCGCCGAAGATCGGCGCGTCGTCGTCGTTGAGCCCCACCCTGGCGTCAACCCTGAGGCCCGCCGAGGTGAAGTCGAGGTCACCCTGCTCGTTGCGGAAGTGCACCTGGATGGGCTCTGTCGTACGGCTGATGCCATGCAGGCGGTAGATGAAGTCCATGTGCCACGATGTACGCCGGAACTCGCCGTCGGTCACCGTCTGGAGACCGATCTCCTCCTGCAAGCGAACGACGTCGCGAATGGCGTCGTCCTCGACCCGTCGCAGCTCGGCCGCCGAGATCTTCTCCCGCTCGCGGTCGGCCCTGGCCTGGAGGAGCACCTTCGGACGCAACAGGCTGCCTACGTGGTCGGCACGGAACGGGGGAGTCTCCCGGCGAGTCATGGGTCCGACCCTACGACCAGCCTCGCCGACGGCGCGACGCCCGAGGGGTCACGCCGGTGGCAGCTGCCGAATTCCGCCGAGGCTGCATCCGGTCGCCGAGTTCGCCCTACACTGAACGTTATGGCAAATCGGGACATACTGTGACCAACAACCTTGCCCATGTGCTGGAGTTCTTGGCCGTGTTCTTTGTGGGAATCTCCGCTCTGCTGATTCTCATGGTCCGCCTCGAGGAAGGCATCTCGCAGTCGGAGGCCGCCGAGCGGCGTCCCTTGCCGGCAGTCACACCCGTCGACGTGCCGTCGACCGTCGCCGCAGGTGCTGAAGTCTGATCGCGCTGACCTGAGCGTCGAGACGGTAGGGTCTCCGTTCGATGACGGCCACGCCGCGCAACCGGCAGTCAGCCGGTGGCAGGAAGACTCGTGAGCGGATCCTTCGTGAGTCGTCGCTGCTCTTCGCCGAGCGAGGGTACCGGACCGCCACGACGAGGCAGATCGCCGAGCGGGTGGGGATCGCGCAGCCTTCGCTCTTCCACCATTTCGCATCCAAGGCCGCGATAGCCGGTGAGCTGCTGGCGTGGGACTTCGATCACATCCTGCCGATCGCGCGGCAGCTGGCGGGCAAGAGCGCGCGCGCGCCGATCCGGCTGTACGCCTACCTGCACTACGACGTCAACCACCTGATGAACGCTCCATACAATCTCGTCGGGATCTTCACCGAGGACGTCATGTCCGACCCGGTGTTCGGGGAGTGGGCCGACAAGCGCGCTCAGCTGCACAGCTGCGTCGGGCAGATCATTGCCGCCGGCGTCTCCAGCGGTGACCTCGTCCCTGTGATCCCGCGCCTCGTCGCCGAAGCCGTGGCGGGCGTGCTGATCGGTGTGCTCACCTTCCACAGCGGTGGCAGGAAGGTCGAGCCCGAGCTCGGCGACGAGATCGCCTCGATCCTCGTGCGGGGACTGCTGAGCGATCCAGCCGAGCTGCCCTCGATCCGTCGCGCAGCACGCGAGTCCGATCTGCTCAGATGATCCCGGAACTGCCGAGCCGGACCAGTTGACAGGTCCGGCTGTCGGCGCTCTACTGTCGTCGCCCACTCGGTGAAGACCAGGCGAGGAGGTTGACCGTGACGACGGAATCGAAGGAAGAGCAAGAGCCTGAACGAACAGGTGTGCTGGCAGACCTGGACTCGCAAGTCACCACTTCCTTCTACTGGTATCTGGCGGTTTTGTCCTGCATCGGGGGGTTCCTGTTCGGATACGACACTGCGGTGATCGGATCCGTGCTGGACTTCATCCCGTACGACCTGAACAGCTTCGAGACCGGCTACCTCGTTGCCGGAGCGTCCATCGGGGCGGCGGTGGGAGCCCTTGCGGCCGGGCCGTTCACGGACAGATACGGGCGGAAGTCGCTGCTGATCATCGATGCGCTCATCTACGCGGTGGGGGCGATCCTCTCCGCGGTGACCATCAACGATGTCATGCTGATCGCGTCACGCACCCTCATCGGGCTCGCCGTCGGAGCAGACTCCGCCATCGCCACCGCCTACATCGCGGAGTTCGCGCCACGAAGCCGGCGGGGGTCGCTGATGATCATGCAGCAGTGGATGATCACGGTGGGGATCTTCGTCTCCTACCTGCTCGCCATCCTGGTCTTCAAGATCGCCCCCGACTCCGCGACCGACTCGGACTGGAGGATCATCCTCGGGCTAGGCGCGGTGCCCGCGGTCATCGCACTTGCCCTGCGCACCAAGATGCCGGAGTCGCCGCGATGGTTGATGCTCAACGAACGCTACGGCGACACGCAGAAGGCGCTCGAACAGCTCGGCATGGAAGTCACTGAGGATCAGGTGCGGGAAACCGCTGAGGAACTGGCCGCGACCGAGCGCGAACTGGCCCGGAAGTCCCTCTGGACACCGGGCGTGAGGCGAGCCCTCTATGTGGTCTGCATCTTCTTCGTGTTCCAGCAGATCACCGGTATCAA
>JBKPNJ010000099.1:0-13707 GCA_046732575.1 Actinomycetota bacterium | reverse complement strand
TTCCAGTAGCCCCAGGAACCGATGAGCACAGTGATCACCCCGGGGGCATTGAAGGCGACGTCGATCACTGCGAAGAGCAGGTTGCGCAGCGTCATGCCGTAGCGCTCGGCTTGCGCGGAAACCGCGACGTCGTCCTCCTCCGCCCGCACCCGACGCGTCGCGAGCCCGAGTGCTTCGACGGTGCGGGCGCCCTCGACCGTCTCGGTCAGGGTGGTGTTGATGCGCGAGTACGAGGCTCCCTCCGCGATGTAGCAGACCGAGGCCCGGCGCAGGTATCGCCTCACTTGCACCACCGACCCCGCGATGACGATCAGCGCCGGCAGGGCCAGAAGAACCGAGTTGAGCAGCATCGCGCCTACGGAGAGCACGACGGTGAGCAAGGTGATGATGGCCATCGGCAGGCCGTACTGGACCGCCCGGCTCATCGTGCCCACGTCACGCGTCACCCGGGTGACAAGGTCGCCGGTACTGCCGCCCTCCACACGGCTGAGCGGCAGCCGCAGAATCGTTGCGACGACATACTCGCGCATGGAGGCCAACAGGTTCTGACCGAACAGGGTGGAGCTGAGCTGGCCGCCGAAGGTGAACGCCGCCTGTGCAACGACGACCGCCACTATCACCAGCGCAAGCGAGCCGAGGTTCGCGGCGGGACCCGGCGCGGTGACGCGGTCGATGAGCTGTCCGAGAAGCCGAGGTACGGTCAGCGCGGCCCCCGCCGCCAGGGCGTTGAGCAGCACGACGGTGACGAACGCCAACCGCCTCTCGCCGATCTTCTCGGCGACGAAGCGGATGACGGCCCGTTCGTCCGCGACCGGCCATCCTCGCGCCGGGCTGCGCGAGTCGGCGTAGACCCGCTCGGCTCGTTCCCGGCGGATGCGGTGGCGAACACGCAACCCCTTGATCCGCCCCTTGGCGGAGGCGTCGCTCGCAGGTGCCGCGAGCTCGGGCGGCAGGACCGGCGGATCAAGGGCGCGGTCTCGCCACGTCGCCGCTGAGGTCGACAGCAGGTCAGACATGGCTGTCCTGCAAGGTGCGGACCACGACGTCGCGGTAGTCCGGCTCGTCGGTCAGCAAGTCCTCGTGCCGGCCCTCCGCCACGACGCGGCCGCCGGAGAGGAGCACGACATGGTCGGCATGATGGAGCCACAAGGGCGACACGGTTGTGACGACCGTGGTCATTCCCTGCCGGTGCGCCACCAGCCGCTCGGCGATCCGCGCCTCCGTGTGCGCATCCACCGCCGAGGTCGGCTCCACGAGCACCAGGACCCTGTGGTCGGCGGCGAGTGCGCGGGCCAGCACGATTCGTTGGCGCTGGCCACCGGACAGTCCGCGCCCCCGCTCGTCGAGCACACCGGCCCAACCGCCTGGTAGCGCGTCGTAGACATCCTCGGCGGCGGCCGTGAGCAGCGCTTCCTCGGCCTGTTCACGCGTCAACCTGCCGTGCGGGTCCACGGCGTCCTGCAGCGTGCCGGCGAAGAGCTGGCTGTTCGAGTCGCTCACCAGGATCGCGCGACGCACCTGATCGAGCGGAACACGGGCAAGGTCAACGCCGCCGTAAGTGACGCCCCACGACGCAGCCGCGCGTTCTGCATCCCGGGCAGCCACCAGCTCGCGCCGCTCGCGGCGTTGCGCCCTCGCACCACGCCCCCAGCGGTGACCGGTCGACTCCACCAGTGGCGGCGGGTCCTCCTCGGCCGTGAACCACCGGCCAAGTCGGTCGGCGAGCGCGGCGGAGGACTCCGGTACTGAGCTCACCACCACCGTCAGCTGACCGGGGCGCGCGACGAAGCCGCTGAACTCGTCAACCAGGTCACCGGTCGCCGGCAGTGAAACGGGGCTCACCGGCTCACGCCACGGCGGCGTGAGCTCGAGCACCGCGATCGCCTTCTGTGCTGAGACCATGGCCCGGGTCAGCTTCTGCGCGAACTCGAAGAACGTCCGGATCGGACCGATCATGAAGAGTCCGTAACCGAGGAAGCTCACCAGCTCGCCGACAGTCAGCTGTCCTGAATCGACGGCGAGGGTGCCGGCATAGGTGAGAAGCACCAGGAAGCACCCCGACATCAGCACGCCCACCGCCTCGATCGCAGCCTGCCAGACACCGGCGGACACCCCGGCCCGGCGGGTGAGCTGAGACTGGTGGGCGTAGTTGCGCCCGAACGTGCTCTCCCCACCGATTCCGCGGAGTATCCGCAAGCCGGCGACGATGTCGGTGGCCATCGACGTCAGCTTCGAGGTGCGGGTTCGCTCAACCTGCTGACGACGGTGCAGAGGACGCAGCAGTGGCAGGGCCACGCCGACCAGCACCGGTGCCGCCGCCAGAACCATCAATCCCAGCGTCGGCGACGTCACCAGCACGATCGTCGCGACGATCAGGTAGGCGACGAGCTGGGACAGGCTGCGAGCGGTGATCTCCGTCAGACCCCCGAACTCGTCGGCGTCGCTGGCCGCGACGCTGAGCACCTCACCTGTGGGCGCCCGGCGAGGGAGCACGTGGCCCAGTTGAACGGCCTTCCGGGTGACCATCAAGGTCGTGCCGTAGAGCGCGATCAGCCAGCTGCGCACCACCAGCGTGTGCATCGCGATGCCGAAGACCGCGCCGACCAACGTCACCAGTAGCAGCAGGCCGGCCCACTGCAGCGTGGCAGCAGCCGACTCGGTGAGGATGCCTTCATCCACAGCCCGGCCGACCAGCCATGGCCCTACAGTCAACGGCAGCTGCCACAGGATGCCGACCAGCGTGGCGCTGGCGATCACCGCCGCCTGCTGTCGCAGCTGCCACAGCAGGAATCGCGACGGAGACCTCAGGTCTGGCGTCGGAGTAGGCGCTTCTCCGGGCAGCGTGTGGAAGGCGCTGACCGTGGGAGGAAAGTTCTGCATGGCAAGGTCGAGGGTAGATGCCTGGTCCTGGCGAGTCGAACGCGTTTCCCCGTTCCGCCGCTCGCGAGTGACGCCCGCGGGAGCCCCGGAGATACTGCTGAGCGTCGGCCTCCCGGGTCAGTCCACGCAGAGACAGAACGGGTGCCCCGCCGGGTCGAGAAACACCCGGAACGTTGTGCCCGGCTGGTGCTCGTGCTTTGTCGCGCCGAGATCGAGTACCGCGCGCTCCGCGGCGTCGAGGTCGTCGACGGTCACATCGAGATGCATCTGCTGGGGCACGGCCTGGTTCGGCCATTCCGGTGGGGTGTACTCCGCAACCTGCTGGAAGCAGATGCTCTGCCCGTAGTCCGCGCGGATCTCGGCCCACTCGGCAGAGGCGTCGACCTTCCAGTCCAGCAGTGCGCCGTAGAACGAGGCGAGGACGCCTGGATCGGGACAGTCGAGGACGATACTCGGGAAGCGCGCGATAGCCATGCGGGCACCGTACGCCAGACTCCGGACAGTCCACCCCCGGTGCCCTGGGCCGAGACGGTGCTGTCGACGCCAGAATGGTCCGGTGACTGCGACGACGAACGACCCGCTCTCTGTGCCCGCGCCAGTCCTCGACCTCGACGCGCTGCACGCGACCCTCGGCAGCTCCTGGGGGCTGACGGGCGTCCTCACGGCGGTACACGGTGAGCGGGACCGAAACTTTCGGCTCGATGCGGACTCCGGCCGCTACCTGCTCAAGGTGCACAACCCGGCGGACGGGGCGTCGGTGCTCGACCTCCAGTGCTCCGCCCTGGGCCACATCCGCGCGGTGGCACCGGGCCTGCCGGTGCCCGCCGTCGTGGCGACGCAGGATGGGCGCTCGTGGCTGGAGTTGACCGGTCGCGACGGCCGCCGGTCGCTGGCCTGGGTGATGACGTGGCTGGATGGGCGGCACCCACAGTCGCAGATGATGGGACCTGCAGAGTTGTATGCCTGGGGGCGCACGTCGGCACGGCTCGGGCAGGCACTGCGCGGATTCATCCACCCGGCCGCGGGCTATCCCATCGCCTGGGACATCCGGCGGTTGCCGCAGCTGCGCCCATGGCTTTCCGCCGTTGCCACGGACCGCCGTCCTGTGGTCGAGGCGATGCTCGACCGGTTCGAGCGACGGGTGGCCCCGCAGCTGCGCGCGCTGCGGGCCCAGGTGGTGCACAACGACATGTCTCCCGGCAACGTCCTCGTCGACCCCCGGGTGAGAGTGACAGGTATCACCGACTTCGGGGACATGACTCATACCGCGCTGGTCTGTGACGTGGCGGTCGCGACCGCTGACGTGCTGAGCGGCAGGGAAGACGGCTTGGATCTGGTTCCCGAAGTGCTCACCGGCTACGACTCGATCACACCGCTCGAGCGGAGCGAGCTGGAGCTTGTTGCCGATCTGATGGCCGGTCGCTACGCCGCGGCCATTCTGATAACTGCGTGGCGTACGCGACAGCAGGGCTGGGCGCCGGAGATCGACGACGAGGCGTACCGCCAGCTGCATGAGATGCTCGACATCGGGCTGGACGCCCTGACCGCGCGCTTCACCGCCGCGTTTCGCGCCGGCTCCGCCGGCACGAACAACGGCCGGCGGGGGTTGCCCTACACACAGCGGTCCACCGGGGATCTGCTCCTTGCTCGGGCGCGCTCCATGGGCGCACTGGAGCTGTCGTATGCCCGGCCGCTCCACATGATCGGGGCGCGCGGGGTTTTCCTCGAGGGTGCAGACGGCCGCCGCTATCTCGACGCCTACAACAACGTGCCCGTGGTGGGGCACGCCCATCCTGCCGTCGTCGACGCCGTCTGCTCGCAGATGGCGAGCGTCAACACCAACAGCCGGTACCTGCAGGAGGCTCCGGTGCAGCTCGCGGAGCGACTGCTGGCAACCCTGCCTGGCCGGTTCGACCGGGTGCTGCTGGTGAACTCTGGCAGCGAGGCCAACGACCTGGCGTGGCGGATCGCCCGGCACGCTACCGGCGCCTCCGGTGGCATCGCGACGCGCTGGGCCTATCACGGCGTCACCGAGGCCACGTTCGGGTTCTCACCGGAAAGCTGGGGCGATGTCGCCCCTCCGGCGAACATCCGGCTGGTGGAGCCGCCACCGGGGCCGTCGTCCACGGTCGTCGAGGCGGTCGAGGGTCTGGAGCTGGCTGGGCACCGCGTGGCAGCGATGATGGTCGACGGGGTGTTCACCAGCGACGGCATCCTCGGACCGGCGCACGAATGGACGGTGGCGGCAGCCGCCGCGGTCCACGACGCGGGCGGGCTGTACGTCGCCGACGAGGTGCAAGCCGGTCACGGCCGTATCGGCGACGCCCTGTGGAGCTTCATCCCCGGCGAGGTGCCAGCCGACCTCGTGACGCTCGGCAAGCCGATGGGCAACGGCTACCCGGTTGCAGCGGTCATCGGTCCGGCGCACCTTGTGGACCCGTTCGTGGAAGGCACTGACTACTTCAGCACCTTCGGTGGCGGTACCGCCGCCTGCGCCGCCGCCCTGGCCGTGCTGCGCACCATCGAGGAGGAGCGGATCCTCGACCGCGTCGCAGCCGTGGGGGCTCTCCTCGTCGAGAGCTTGCAGGACATCGCCCTCGGCAGAGCCGAGCTGGCCGGTGTTCGCGGATGGGGGCTGGCGGTCGGTGTTGACGTGGTGGACCCCACCACCGCTCACCCGGATCCGCAGCGCGCCGGGCGGATCGTGGACGGCATGCGGGACCGCGGCGTGCTGATCGGTCGGACCGGACGTCAGCGTGCGACGCTGAAGATCCGGCCACCACTCGTCTTCGGTGAGGAGCACGTGGACATCCTGACGCGGGGCCTGACGGCGAGCCTGACGGCCCTGGGCTGATCTCGGAGTTCGGGCCTACCGCTCGCTCCGCCGCTGCTCCGCCACCGAGTTGCCGCCGTCGACGACCAGGCACTGGCCGGTCAGGTACGCCGCCCCCGGTGTGCACAGCCAGGCCACCGGCCAGGCGATCTCGTCCGCGGTGCCGCTTCGGCCCATCGGGGTGACGTCGCCCTCGCGCCGCTCGTCGTCGGTCTGCGAGCCAGTGGCGATCCATCCCGGCGCGACGGCGTTTGCGGTGATGCCGACCGGAGCGAGGTCGACGGCCAGCGACCGGGTGAGCCCGACCAGCGCGGCCTTGGCCGCGGCATAGGCCGCGTCATCCCGCATCGCCATCACCGGGCCCGTGACACTGGAGACCATCACGATCCGGCCCCAAGCGCCTGCACGCATTGCCGGCACCACCTCGCGGGTCATGAGGAACGCGGTGTCGAGGTTACGGCGCATGCTGTGCTGCCACTCGCCGTACGTAAGCCCGTCAACGCCGCCAGACGTAGCCTCGGTGTCGGTGACCGATGTCATCCCGGCGTTGTTGACCAGGATGTCGAGTCGGTTCCAGCCACCGGTGACCGCCGCGACAATCGTCTCCGCGGCGTCCCGATCGGTGAGGTCGGCTACCAGACCCTTCGCCCTGATGCCTGATGCCTCCAGCTCACCGACGCGCTCGTGCACGCGCTCGGTGGTGGCGGTGAGCATCACAGCGGCCCCCAGCTCACCGAGCCGTCGACACACTGCGAAGCCGATGCCGGTGGGGCTGCCGGCGCCCGTCACCACGGCGACCCGACCGGCGAGGTCAAGTCCGGTGGCCGTCATCTCACACCGGGGACTGAAAGGTGAAGCGAGCTGGTGCTGACGCGCACGGGGGCCCGATGCCGTAGTCGATTGTCATGTCAGCCATGTCGGCAACCGTCCAGAACACCGTCTGCAGGTCATGGGCTGAGGCAGCGTGTCGACAGATCGAATCCGGAGCGCTCGCGTGATCCGACAGCACTCGCAGCAGGTCGGCCTTGATGACCCGGCCGGACGGCAGTCGATGGAGCAGCTCGCCGGCTCGGTGCCCGCGCGTACCCGAGTGTCGGGCGTGGGACGGAGACCGCTCGTAGCAACGCATGGCCGGGTGGGAATAGTGGTTCTCGTGATGGAGCAGCCCGTCGATACCCAATCCCAGCTCGACACCGGCAGTGGCGGATCCCTCTATCGACACGACCCGGCCATCCCGGTCACTCAGCACCCAGTTGTATGAGGATGCCCGACCTGGATGCGTGACGACAGCCTTCGCCTCCGCCACGCTACGGCAGCGCGAAGCCACCGTCATCAGCAGCAGCCGCGGGACCCCGATGCGTTCGTCGTTGGACCCAAGCTCGTTTCCGGTGACGCCAAGTCCGGCAGCGTTCCACGAGACACTCAGCCAGGGACCGACTCCGAGGCTGAAGACGGTCGGACCTCCGTCGACCCGCCACTCGATCGCACGGATGTCGGCTTGGGTGCTCTGCGGCAGGTCGTTGTTGTGCCCGACCAACGTTCGTCCGTCGCTCGTGGCGGGTCCGCTCGCGATCACGTCTGTGCACCCGTGTACGGCGGACTCCGGCATTCGCGCCGTACTGTCGCGACCCGGCCAGATCTCCTCGACCGAGACGGCGAACAGCAGCCACGGATCCACATCAGCTGCTCGGGCAACCGCTGCCAGCTCCTCCATCACCCACGGGAAATGCCTTTGGGTTGCGGCCGCGTAAGGCTCGGCCCGCTTCATCTGCTGCGTAACCGACATCCCGGGCGGCAGCTGTTCGGGAACCAGTGTCGTGGCCCGCGCGATCGCTTCCTGACAAGCCAGTCCCACCTGTCGACCGATCTCGGCGTGTGAGCCGGTCACTCGAAGGACAGTGAGGCCCTCGCCGGCCGGCGAGCCGGTGGAGGTTTCCGTTGTCATAGGTCAGCACGTCCCCAATCGATCGACACCTACCCGCTCTCCGGTCAAGGCCGCCCGGGGGTTGTCCACAGTGAGCTGTCGTACTTCGTCAGCACTCAGCCCGAGATCGAGGAGCTTCGGGATCACCTCGGTTAGAACGAAGTCGTACCCGCAGCCCCCGCGTGCATGCATGTGGGATCGGAGGAAGACATCCTGCGAGAGGAGGACCTGCGCGAGGAAGCCGTCTTGGCGCAGGCGCATGAGGTAGCCGATGCCTCGCTCCATGTCATACGGGCTGTCGGTGCCGAATCCATCCAGCTGCACAAAGCACCCGCGACGAGCAAGCTCCAGCTGGTAGTCGGGGCCATCAACCATGTCTGCGTGTCCGATGACGACTCGGCCGGGATCGACACCCTCTTCCTCCAAGAGGGCCAACTGGTCGAGGCCGACCGGCCACCTCGCTGCATGCGTCGAGATGGACAGGCCGGTCTCGAGATGGGTTCTCGCGGCCGCTCGAAACGACCTCTCCTCGGCTGCGGAGAGGTACCAGCGGTCGCTGCCGATCTCACCGATGACTCCTGGCCGGACCCCGGTATCCGCCACCCCGGTTCGCACCTCGTCGATCATCTCCGCGGCTATGCCGTCCACCGTGGTCCGGTCGAACCAGTCGCGGTCCAGATAGGGATCTCGGTAGTGTCCGCAGCCCATCACGATCCTCACGCCGCTCTGCTCGGAGGCTCGGGCGAGCTGCGCCGGGTCTCGCCCGATCTCGCAGGTGGTCAGATCGACGAGCGTGCTGCCGCCCGCTGCTGCGAAGTGCCTGAGTTCTTGCACCGCCAGTGCCGGGTCGTTGAGCAGGCCGTCGCCACGGTACTCACGCAACAAGTTGGTGAACACATGCTCGTGCGGCAGGACGACTCCCAGGTCCTCGGGTGCCAGCGGCCCGGTGACCGTCATGACGCTCGTCACAGTTCTTCCTCTCGCAGGCTGGCCTCACCGACCTACGGCGTAGCCCTGTGCCCCCCGCGCATTGGCCGCCGCGATCAGGCGATCGCCCTCATTGGCGACCACGCTGAGCCGCCCGAGCTGCCACGGTCCAGTGAGGATGATGTCATGCCCCCGATCCGCCAGGGCCGCGACAACCGGCGAAGGGAGGCGTTCCTCGACATGGACCTCAGCGGGGTGAGCATCGCGGGGATAGAAGGATGACGGGAAATGCGTGGTGTGGAACATCGGCGCGTCGATGGCAGCCTGCAGGTTCGCCCTTCCGCGCAGATCCGCACTGACAACCTCGGTGAAGAACGCGGTCTGCCACTGGTCCTGCTGGTCGCCACCTGGGGTGCCGAAGGCAAGCCACGGCCGCCCCTCTCGAAGGGCCAGCGTCGGGGAGAGGGTAGTCCGCGGGCGGACACCCGGTCGTAATGAGTTCGGCAGCCCAGCATGCAGGTAGAACATCTGTGCCCGCGTCCCCAGTGGGAAGCCGAGCTCCGGAACGACCGGGGAGCTCTGCAACCAGCCGCCGCTGGGCGTCGCCGAAACCATGTTGCCCCACCTGTCGACAACGTCGACGTGGCAGGTGTCACCCGGCTTGCGCGCGGATGGCCGCATCGTCGGCTCGCCGCTTGTCGCGTCTGGGATCTCGTCGAAGGTCGGTGCAGGCAGAGCCGCAAGGACCGGCATGCGGTCGCCGGGCGACCCAGGACGCAGATCTCGATCGGCGGCCAGTCCGACGAGCCGGGCACGATCGAGGCAGTAGTCGGTCGACAGCAGATGCTCGAGCGGTACGTCGGCGTCCACGGGGTCTCCGTACCAGGCCTCCCTATCGGCGAATGCGAGCTTGGCTACTTCGGTGATGAGGTGTATCCAGTCCGGTGACCGGACATCGACGTCGAGAAGCCCCACCGCGTCCAACAGTCTGAGCTGCTGCAAGAGCACCGGCCCTTGACCCCACGGGCCCGTCTTCAGGACTTCATACTTCCCCGCGAACTGGACCGACATCGGAGTCTCGAGGGTGACCTCCCACTGGGCAAGATCGTCACCGGTGAGGAGTCCTGCATGGTCGTGTCCGGACGCATCGCGCCATTGCGTCCGGCTGAACCGGTCGATCGCCTCAGCGACGAAGCCGGAGTAGAAAGCCCGACGGGTCGCAGCGATGCGCGCCTCTCTCGACACGCCGACTGCCTCGCACAGCAGCCGGCGGTAGGTGGCCGCCGTCGCCGGCAGCCTCCAGCGTGCCCCGGCAGGCGGAGCCGACTGCCCATCCAGCCATACATTCGCGGACGGGGGCCAGTGCCGGTTGAACAGGTGCGCGACTCCACTGATCGTGGCGCTCGTGTCGGGAGGGAGGGGAAACCCTGCTTCGGCATAGTGCAACGCGTAGGCCAGCGCGTCACCGATCTCCCACGTGCCCCACCTCTCCAACATGACCGTCCACGCGCCGAACGCGCCCGGAACGGTCGCCGCGAGAAGCCCGCTACCGGGAATCAGCTGGAGGCCCAGATCGGCGAAATGCCCGATCGACGCCGCCGCCGGCGACACACCCTGCCCGCACACCACACTCGGCGCCTTGTCGTCGACGCTCCAGGCCACTACCGCAAGGTCGCCCGCCGGCCCGTTCTGATGCGGTTCGACGACCTGCAGGACGAACCCGGCGGCGACCGCCGCGTCGAATGCGTTCCCGCCACGCTCCATCACACTCATTCCGCACGCGGAGGCTAGCCAGTGGGTGCTCGCAACCATCCCGAAGTCGCCGACCAGCTCCGGCCGAGTCTGTGTCACGTCTCTGCTCCGGGCAGCCTCATGAAACGGACTCGTCACAGGGGAGGCTCGGTCGCATGCAGCCGAAGGATGGTGATATCGGCGGTCCTCGGAGACGGGAACCCGACCGATGTCAGCGTGTCCTCGAACTCCTTACTGCTGAACCGGCTCCGCACGCGCTCCTCGGAGTCCCACACGCCGATGATGTACAGGGCCCCGTCGCCGATCGCGCAGTGGTGGCGAAGCTCTCCGGTTGGTCCGCCCGACTCCATGATCAGGCGATGCGCCTCATCGTATGCCCGCGTCAACTGCTCGACGTCGCCATCGAACCGGGCGATCAACATCACCGCCAACGCACCCATCCTCACTACTCGCCTGGTTTCGCTCGAAGGATAGTGCCGAGGGTTGTCGGGACCCGATAGAGCATCCGGACAGGCAAGGTAGGTGTCCTTGCAGCTGCCCTTCCGTGCTCCAGCCTCCGATAACGTGACAACTCCACCTTTTGTCGTGAGGGGACGCCGCGCCACCTTGCGCTCACGAGCAGTGAGCGGGCTCTACCGGTGAGGCCGTCGTAACCGGCCGGGCACCTGGCTCGTTCTACAGGAACCGGGTGTCGGGACCGGCAGGCCTACCAGGCACATCTCGTTGGAAGGACATCCATGTCTCCGGTTGTCGGTCGTCTCACCGCGGTTGTCGTCATGCTGCTCACTACATCCGTGGCGACGTCCGCGGCGCCGGCGTTCGCGGCCGGGTTCGGCGCCAGTTGGCAGATGAACGAGAAGTCAGGCCCCATGGTCGACTCATCCGGAAACGGTAACGACGGCACAGTCAAGGGCGGAGTGACCCGCACCGGCAGCGGCTATCGCTTCGATGGAGACACCGGGTATGTGACCGTACCGAACTCTGGATCGCTGAATCCAGGCAGCGCGGGCATCACCATTGCTGTGAAGTTCAGTCTCGACCGCAATCCGCCCACCGGCTACGACTACGACATCGTCCGCAAGGGTCTCGCGGGAACGCCCGGGGGCGACTACAAGATGGAGGTGCTCTCCAATGGCAAGGCGCTCTGCCGTTTCAGGGGGAGCACAGCCGCGGAGCTGCGGGGCGGGACGAATCTCGGAGTGGGCACGCACGTCGTCCGTTGCGTCAAGACCCAAAGCGCCGTCGCGCTCTGGGTGGACGGCCAACGCAAGGCGACCAAGACCGTGAACGTGGGAGCGATCTCCAACACCCAACCGGTGATTCTGGCGGCGAAACCCGGCGATGACTACACCAAGGGTCTCATCGACTACATCAAGATTCTCTGAGGCCCGGGACACACCAGTACCGCAGTGGTCTGAGCCGCCCCGTCCGAGGCTCCTGGACGGCCACGGGGCCGGATCCTTCACTGCACGCAGCGTGATGGTCGTGTCTGTCCGTGGCGTCCGCACGCAGGCCCTGAGCAGGTTCATATGCGTACCTCCGGCCACATCGCAGACTTGGAGCAGGCGAGGGACAGGTCGAGGACAGATCCAGCCTTTGTGCTGGACGCGTACGGCACCAACCCGGTGCGCCGCGTGAATCGCCGGAACGCGGCACCTCGTACGACGTCCTGGAAGAAAGGCTCGCCGACATGTCTCACCTGCTCTTTCGAATCGGACACTTCGCCGGTCGCCACCCGTGGCGAGTCCTCGCCGCCTGGGTGCTGGTCGCCGTAGCAGCGGTGATGCTGAACTCGTCCTACGGTGGTGCCGCGAATGACACCTTCCGCCTCCCCGGTGCAGAGTCTCAACGGGCGGTCGACCTGATCGAGGGCCGATTCCCCCAGCAGACCCTGTTCACGTCGAACGTGATATTCCACTCCGACCAGGGCATCATCGGGCATGGAGCGAAGGCCGCGGTGGAGGAGTCCGTAGCCGAGCTCACCGACGGTCCCCGCGTCGTCGGGGTCAGTGACCCGTTCGACCCTCGGGGTCCCACCGTCAGCCACGACGGCTCGACTGCCTTCGCGACGGTCGGATACGACACCGACAGGATCGGCGTCAAGCAGTTCGAGGCAGCAAGCACCGCCACGCGCGCGGCTCGTGAGGCGGGCCTGCAGGTGGAGTACGACGGCAGTCTCGGCTATGCCAAGGGGGACGCCGAGGAGGGAAGTGAGTTCCTGGGCGTCGCCGTAGCGGTGGTCGTCCTCGCCATCGCCTTTGGGTCGCTGGTGGCGATGAGCCTTCCTATCGTCGTTGCTCTCAGCGGGATCCTGATCGGCAGCAGCGCCATCGGCATTCTGTCCGGCCTGGTGGCAGTGCCCCGGATCGCCAGCATCGTCGGTCTGATGCTGGGTCTGGGTGTAGGCATCGACTACGCCTTGTTCATTCTCGCCCGGCACCGGCAGAACCTGTCCGCCGGACTGCCGGTCCCAGTGGCAGTGGGACGGGCGAACGCCACCGCGGGTCTCTCGGTCTTGTTCGCCGGCATCACCGTGGTCGTGGCGATAGGCGGGGTGCAGCTCTCCGGTATCCCGATGATCACCATGATGGGCTGGGGTTCGGCAATGATGGTGGCGGTCACCATGATCGCGGCCGTGACACTGCTGCCCGCGCTGCTCGGACTGGTCGGCAGACGCGTCAACAGTCTCCGGGTGCCCTTTGTGAAGCCACATCCGGCCAGCGACACCGGGTCCGCCTCGGGCCGCTGGGCTGCGCGCGTGGTAGCCAAGCCCGCGCGGCATGGTGTGGTCGCGGCCCTGATCCTCGCTGTGCTCGCTTCGCCCGTCTTCTTCATGCGGCTCGGTTTCCCCGACGCCGGCAACGACGCTCCTTCCACCACCACGCGTAAGGCCTACGACCTGCTCGCCGAAGGATTCGGGCCCGGCTTCAACGGCCCGCTGCAGGTCGTCGTCGCCGGCGCACCTGGCGACAGTGTCGTGGGCTCACTCCCAGCGGTCGGCGAGGCGCTCCGCGAGGACCCGGGCGTGGCGTCTGTGGGCCAGCCGGTACTGAATGCGGCAGAGGACCTGGCGGTGTTCGACGTCATACCCACCACCGGCCCCCAGGAGGAGGAGACCGCGCAACTCTTGCACCACCTACGCGGCGACGTGCTGCCCGCGGCACTCAACGACAACGAGGTCGAGGCGACGGTGACCGGCGGCACGGCATTGACCGACGACGTCTCCGAGCGGCTGGCCCAACGGATGCCTTGGTTCATCGGCGCAGTGATCGGGCTCTCCTTTCTCGTGCTGATGGTCGTGTTCCGGTCGATCCTGGTGCCGTTGAAGGCCGCAGCACTCAACGTGCTCAGTGTTGGCGCTGCATACGGCATCGTTGTCGCGGTCTTCCAG
>JBKPNJ010000098.1:0-7449 GCA_046732575.1 Actinomycetota bacterium | reverse complement strand
CCGTGGGCGACGCGGATGGTCAGGAAGACAACGAGGATGAGCGCCCCCAGCACGAGATTGATGTAGGCCAGGGCGACCGCTGAGACGCGCCCGGCCGACAGGTCGTGCAGGTACCGGGTCGCGTCCCCACCCCAGAGGAGTCCGGGGACGACGAGCACCGGCAACAGAGCCAGCGGCACGACAAGCAACGCGCAGACCGCAACCATCGCCAGCCCCAGCAACGCACGCCATCGTCGATGGTCATGCATGCGCAGGATGTGCTGGTAGGGCTCGGCGCGAGCGGCAGGACCTCCTGGCTCTCCGGGGGGCGGGGCGATCTCGCGACTAGAGATCGCCGTGACCGATGATCGACCCCAACCGTCGCAGCGAGCGGTCGCGGCCGAGCAGCTCCATCGACTCGAACAGCGGAGGGGAGATCCTCTTGCCGGTGACCGCGACCCGCACCGGGCCGAACGCGTGCCTGGGCTTGAGCCCTCTGGCCTCGACGAGCGCCGCGCGCAACGAGGACTCGATGGTGGCCGTGTCCCAGGTGTCGATCTCCTTCAACGCGGCGTGGGAGGCGCGCACGACGTCGACGCCGTTGTCGTCGAGCACCTTCGCGGCCTCGTCGGGATCGACGACGAAAGCATCGTCGTCGATGAACAGGAAACCGAGCAGGTCGACGGCTTCGCTCAGCACCGCGATGCGCTCCTGCACCAGCGGGGTGGCGGCGAGAAGCAGCGCACTGTCGCTGTCCGCGATCGGGTCACTCACCAGCCCGGCCGACTGCAGATAGGGCAGCAGCCGGGCAGCAAGGTCCGCCGTGCTCATCAGCCTGATGTGGATCCCGTTGATCGCCTCGCACTTCTTGAGGTCGAACTGTGCGGGGTTGGGGTTCACCCGTGCGATGTCGAAAGCCTGCGCCATCTCCTGCAGCGTGAACAGCTCCCGGTCTCCGCCGATGGACCAGCCCAGCAGGGCCAGGTAGTTGAGCAGGCCCTCGGGCAGGAACCCCCGCTCGCGGTACGCCGCCAGCCCACCGCCGGAATCCCTCTTGGACAGCTTGCGGTTCCCCGGACCCAGGACGAACGGGAGGTGGCCGAACGCCGGCACGTTCCCCGAAGCGATGCCGATCGTCGCGAGGCCCTTGTGCATGGGGATCTGTCGCGGCGTCGACGACAGCAGATCGTCGCCGCGCAGCACGTGGGTGATCTGCATGGTGGCGTCGTCGACCGGGTTGGTGAGCGTGTACAGGGGCTGCCCGTTGGCCCGGACGATCACGTAGTCCGGCACGTGCTCGGGCTCGAACGTGACATCCCCGCGTACCAGGTCAGTGAACGCGATAGCCGTGTCTGGCATCCGGAAGCGCAGAACGGGCAGGCGCCCCTCGGCCTCGTACGCGGCGATCTGTCCGGAGCTCAGCTCGCGGCAGTGGCCGTCGTAACCGCTCGATCGCCCGGCGGCGCGGGCCATCGAGCGACGGGCCTCGAGCTCATCCGGCGTGCAGTAGCACCGGTAGGCCAAGCCCGATGCCTGGAGTCCGGTGGCGACCTGGGCGTAGAGCTCGAAACGCCGTGACTGCCGGTACGGGCCGAACGCCCCACCGACCTCAGGGCCCTCGTCCCACTGCAACCCAAGCCAGTGCAGCGAGTCCAGTAGCCCCAGGTACGACTCCTCGCTGTCGCGGGCCGCGTCGGTGTCCTCGACCCGGAAGACGAAGACGCCATGGTGATGGCGCGCGAACGCCCAGTTGAACAACGCGGTGCGGACATTGCCGAGGTGCAGGTTCCCGGTCGGCGACGGACAGAAGCGGGCGCGCACGCCCCCGGTGCCCGCGATGCGCTCAGTCACGCGCGACAACTGTGTTGGTGAGGCTCCCGATGCCCTCGATCGTGACCGTCACCTGGTCACCGATGCTCATCGGGCCTACGCCGGCAGGGGTGCCGGTGAGGACGACGTCACCCGGCAGCAGTGTCATCACCGACGTGACGAAGGCGATGATCGTCGGTACGTCGAACATCATCTGGCTGGTCCGTCCGAACTGCTTGACCTCGTCGTTCAGGGACGTGGTGACACTCAGGTCGGCGGGGTCGAGCTCGGTCTCGATCCAGGGGCCGAGCGGGCAGAACGTGTCGAACGACTTGGCCCGGGTGAACTGCACGTCCCTGGTCTGCAGGTCCCTTGCGGTCACATCGTTGGCGACGGTGTAGCCGTAGATCACGTCCGGGACCCGGGCCAGCGGAACGTCACGGCAGATTCGCCGGATGACGACCGCAAGCTCGCCCTCGAAGTGCAGGTTGCTGGTCTGGTGGGGATAGACGACAGGGTCGTACGGCCCGACGACGGCGGTGTTGGGCTTGAGGAACAGCAGCGGCTCATCCGGGGCCTGCCCTCCCATCTCCGCTGCGTGGTCGGAGTAGTTCTTGCCGACGCACACGACCTTGCTGCGCGGTATCACCGGGGCCAGCAGCCGTATGTCGTCGAGGTCGAACCGCTCACCGGTGGGCTCCAGACCCTGGTACAGCGGATCGCCCGCCACGGCTGCCACGAGGTGCCCCGCTTCAGAGGTCGCCTCGTCCTGCACGATGCCGAACTGCGGCTCCTCGCCGGCCGTGAACCTCGCGATGCGCACGGCGGTGAGCCTACCGGCGCCTGTCCTCCCGGGCCTGGCTACCCTCGATGGCATGTGCTCGGCGAGCGTGCTGGCGCCGCAGGCCTGGAACGAGCTGCGCATCCAGCACGAGGCGCGCATCGACGGGTGGGTGGGCCCATGGTTGCGGCGCCGGGCCAACGGTCTGAAGCACCCGGTCGAGGACTTCCTGTTCGACTACTACTCGCAGTCCCCCGCACAGCTGCGGCGGTGGCATCCGGGGAGCGGATTTCGGCTCGCAGGTGCGGGCCGCGAGGCGTTCATCGGCCGTCGTGGGTACCGTGCCTTCGGCGACACCGTCGGCGTCGACCCGGCCTTCGTACGCCGACAGGGACCACTGGTCCGAGCGGTCCGCTCCCTGCTGGTCGCGACCGCCGACCGCCCGCCTGCGTTCGGCTGCCTAGGACTGCACGAGTGGGCAATGGTCTACCGGCAGTCGCCAGGTGACCGCCGGCACCCCGGGTGGCCGCTTCGACTCGGGCCATCCGGCACCGAGCGCGTGGTGCAGACACACCGGATCCGCTGCACCCACTTCGACGCGTACCGGTTCTTCACCGAGCAGGCCGAACCACTCAACCTGCTGCGACCCACCGCCAACGAACGTGAGCGGTTCGAGCAACCCGGCTGCCTGCACGCCGGCATGGATCTCTACAAGCACGCCTTCCGGCTCTCACCCATGGTGGGCAGCGACCTGGTGGCGGACTGCTTCGGGCTCGCCCGCGACATCCGAGAGGTGGACATGCGCGCCTCACCGTACGATCTCACCGGTCTGGGGTACGAGCCGATTGCGATCGAGACGCCGGCCGGCAAGCTCAGCTACACCACGGCGCAGCGGCGGCTCACCGAGCGGGCGGCACCGCTGCGTCGCCAGCTGATCGCGGTCTGCGAGTTGCTGCTGGCGATGCGCCCCGGCCGCGATCGGCGCGAAGGAGAGCGCGATGTCGGTGACGGAGAGGCTTGACCGCTTCCAGCAGCGGCACGAATGGGCCGGCTTCCCTCTTGCGGTCGTCTACAAGTTCGTCGACGACCAGGGCAACTACCTCGCTGCGCTGATCACGTACTACGGCTTCCTGTCGTTCTTCCCGCTGCTGCTGTTGTTCTCCTCCGTGCTGGGCTTCGTTCTGCAGGGCAACAAGCAGCTCCAGCACGACATCCTCGACTCGACCCTGAGCCAGTTCCCGGTGATCGGTGACCAGCTCAGCGGACCGACCGGGCTGCACGGCAGCACAACAGCTGTTGTCATCGGGCTCGTCGGGTCGCTGTACGGCGCGCTCGGTGTGGCTCAGGCCACGCAGCACGCGATGAACTCCGCGTGGGCCGTGCCGCGCAACCGCCGACCCAACCCCCTCATGTCGCGGCTGCGCAGCCTGCTGTTGCTGCTCACCGGGGGGCTGGCCATCGCCGGCACGACGATCCTGTCCGCGCTGGGGAGCAGTGGCGAGGCCTTCGGCGCGAATCTCGGTCTCGGGACGAAGGTTGTCGCCACGCTCCTGGCGGTGTCGTTGAATGCCAGCGTCTTCGTGTTCATGTTCAAGGTGTCGACGGCGCACAAGCTCAGCGCGCGCGACGCGGCTCCGGGCGCGGTCACGGCGGCAGTGATCTTCCAGCTGCTCCAGTCCTTCGGCGCGGCGTACGTCGGACACGTGGTCAAGAACGCCTCCGCGACCAATGCCGTCTTCGCGATCGTCCTCGGACTCATCGCAGGTATCTACCTCGGAGCCGTGACAGTCGTCATGTGCGTTGAGATCAACGTCGTGCGCACCAAGAACCTCTTCCCCCGGGCACTTCTCACGCCTTTCACCGAGAACGTGGACCTGACCCGTGCGGACGAGCGCGCGTACTCCGGTTATGCGACGGCCCAGAAGACGAAGGACGTCGAGACAGTCGACGTGAGCTTCGACGGCGGGACGAAGAGCAACACTGACGCACAGCAGGAGGAAGCCCCCTGACCGGGATGCGGGTGCGACCGCGAGCGGTGGCGCCGCGGAAGGTCGCCGGTGAGGGTGTGAGCGCCCGGCGGTCGGGTATTGAGCAGGCTGATACGCCACCCACTGTTTCGCGACCAGAAGGGTGAAGACCGTTGAGCGTCACCGATGAGTCCGGCCGGCAGACCGCGCCCGAGCCGCTCCTGGTCCGCCTGACGAAGCGGCTGGAGGCCACAGCCGCGCTCGATCGGCTGACCCCCGTGCTGAAACCCGCCGCCGATGCCCTGCTCTCCTCGGCGAAACGGCGCGACCTGCTGCTGGGCACATCCGTAGGACATGCTGCGCACCCGCCGCTCACCGACCTCCCCGTCGGTTTCTGGACGTGCACGACGGTTCTCGACCTGTTCGGCGGTGAGCGGGCCCGTCGGCCGGCCCAGCAGCTGCTCGCGCTCGGGCTGGTGACCGCGGGACCGACGGCGTTGACGGGTCTGGCTGAGTGGGGAGGGACCAGCGGTGCGAACCAGCGGGTGGGCGTCGCGCACGCCGGGGCGAACTCCGCCGCGCTGGTCTGTTACACCGCGTCCCTCGTCGCCCGCGCTCGGGGGAGCCAGCGCCTGGGCGTCGTCCTGGCGCTGGCCGGGGCGTCGGCGCTGGGGGTGGGCGGCTTCCTGGGCGGACACCTGACAGTGGCGCGCAAAGTCGGGTCGAGACATCCGGCGTTCGACGACGACTCCGCCGCCTCGGCCGGCTAGGTCGGGCGGTCCCCCCGCCTCAGCAACCCGTAGGTGACGGAGTCCCGCAGCGCCTCCCAGGACGCCTCGACGATGTTGTGGCCGACGCCGACCGTGACCCAGCTGGCCTCGGGGTCGGCGGTCTCGATCAGCACGCGGATGACCGCATCGCTGCCATGGCCCTGGTCCAGGATCCGAACCCGGTAGTCGATGAGCTCGAACGAGGCGACCCTCGGATAGGCCCGGACGATGGCCGTTCTCAGTGCCTGGTCGAGCGCGTTGACCGGCCCGTTGCCCTCGGCGGTGACGACCTGCCGCTCGCCGCCGGCGACGAGCTTGACCGTCGCCTCGGACACCGCCTCGCCGGCCGCGCTCGACTCGGTGATCACGCGCCACGACTGCACCTCGAAGTACGAGGGTCGTGACCCCGCCATCTCCTCCACCAGCAACAGCTCGAACGACGCGTCGGCCGCCTCGAAGGTGTAGCCGCCGGACTCCATCGACTTCACCCGTTCGGTGACCCGGGTCAGCCGGCCGACGTCGCCGGCGAGGTCGTAACCCAGTTCGCGACCCTTGAGCTCGATGCTGGCCCGGCCGGCCATCTCCGAGACGAGCAGGCGCATGTCGTTGCCCACCTCGGTCGGGTCCGCGTGCTGGTAGAGGCCGGGGTCGACCTTGATCGCCGACGCATGGAGACCGGCCTTGTGGGTGAACGCCGACACACCCACGTAGGGCTGGCGCGAGGCGGGCGGCACGTTGGTGACCTCGGCGATGGCGTGCGCGATGCGGGTCGCCTCCCTCAACCGTCCCGGCGGCAGCACCGGCACTTCCAGCTTGAGCTCGAGGTTGGCCACGACCGCGACCAGGTCGGCGTTTCCGGTCCGCTCGCCGTAGCCGTTGAGGGTCCCCTGCACGTGAGTTGCGCCGGCGCCGACAGCCGCCAGGCTGTTGGCGACCGCGCAGCCGGTGTCGTTGTGGCAGTGGATGCCGACGCGTGAACCTGTCGACGAGACGACGTCGCTGACGACGTCGGAGATCTCCTGCGGGAGCAGTCCGCCGTTGGTGTCGCACAGCGCGACGAGCTCCGCGCCCGCCTCCCCTGCCGTACGTACGACCTCGAGGGCGTAGTCGCGGTTGTCGCGGTACCCGTCGAAGAAGTGCTCGGCGTCGAGGAAGACGCGCAAGCCCTCCCGGCGCAGGTGTTCGACGGTGTCACGGATCATCGCCAGGTTCTCCGTCAGCGTCGTGCGCAGTGCCATCTGCACGTGCCTGTCGTGCGACTTGGCGACCAGCGTGACGACCGGAGCACCGGCGGAGCGCAGCGCGGCCACCATCGGGTCGTCGGCGGCGGCCATGCCGGGCCGCCGGGTCGACCCGAAGGCGGCGAACGTCGAGTGGCTCAGTGTCAGCTCGGTACGCGCGCGCCGGAAGAACTCGGTGTCCTTGGGGTTGGAGCCGGGCCAGCCCCCTTCGATGAACCCCACACCGAGGTCGTCGAGGTGCCGGGCGATCGACAGCTTGTCGTCGACCGACAGGTTGAGCCCCTCCTGTTGCGCTCCGTCCCGCAGCGTCGTGTCGTAGACGTGGATCCCTCCTCCGGGGGCCGGAGGAACAGAGCCGGGTGTTGAGCTGGTCACGAGATGTCCTCGGGTGGCAGTCGATGGATGGCCTCGGGCTCCGGCAAGCAAAAGACCCCTCGTCGAAGGACGAGAGGTCTGCGCGCCGGAGGGTTCAGGCGCGCTCAGCCGGTAATCTCACTGCGGTGCTGAGTCACCGGGTCAGTCTCGCACATGGTCGACCGTCGCGACACCGCGAGCGACGGCCACTTGCCGGGCCACGCGAGGGGCCGGGGTTCGCCCGCGCGAGAATCCTGCGGCTGTGGAGGTCGGACGGGGGCAGGGATGACTCTCGTGTACTACACACGAGGTCGGGGACGCCTCGAAGACTGTCGGATGGCTGCGGACAAGTGTCGGATGGCGCCGAACAAGTGTCGGATCGCGCGTTAGAGGTGGGGGGCGGGTGCGTGGTGTAGCGGCATCCACTGAGTCCCGAGCACCATGGAGAGCACGGCCAGGACGGCTGCGAGCGTCAGTATGGCGAGCGCATACAGCCCTGGCTGACCGGAGGACCCGGCGACGTTGACGACCCAACGCCGAGCCACGCC
>JBKPNJ010000097.1:0-19059 GCA_046732575.1 Actinomycetota bacterium | reverse complement strand
GCGGCCGTGGTGGAGAACAGTCGGACGACGAACCAGGCCAGCACGATCAGCGTCAGGCAGATGCCCATCAAGGTGAAGTACGCCCGTCGACGGCCCACACGCTCGACGATAGTCAGCGGCGACGGCGTGAGCCTCGGGCTGCGCCCCGGAACAGCCTGATCGGTGATCCGCGACCAGCTAGCGCTGGCCCGAGCCGACGGCCAGGCCGAGCACGCCGGCGCAGACGAGGAGGAAGGGGACCAGCCAGGTCAGCTGTTCCATCCCGACGTACTCCGTCTGGACCAGCCCGGCGACCGCGGCCCCTCCGCAGAACAGGAAGCCGAACACCAAGGCCACGACGTCGATGCGTGGGCGGCGCGTCACGGCCGGACCACCGTGAGCTCGCCCGCGCCGATCTCGATGTCCAGGGTGAGATACGGGCCGGGGTCTTCGGCCGGATCAGTCACGCCGGAGTCGACGGTGGTGCCGTCGACTTCCCGGCCCAGCACATTGAGCTGGCCTGCCTTGGCCGAGGAGTCGACCACGACGGGAACGCCCTCAGGAAGCACCACCTGCACCTCGCCGGTGAGCAGGTCGATCTCGACCGTCCGGTTCAGCAGGTCGGCAGGGTCGTCGACCTGGGACAGATCCAGGTTGATCTGGCCGGCGGTCATGTCATAGGAGTCGCTCACCTGACCGGCGGTGCTCGGTGTGGCGTCGAGCTGCCCGAAGCTCGGGTTCGGAGCCACGATGGCGAATGCCGACGCCGGGACGAGCAGCAGGCCGACCGGGATCAGGGCCCGGGCGCGGCCGAAGAACGCACCGACGAGCAAGCCGGACCCGACGCCACCGAGAGCGACCAGCACGTACGCCGCGCGGGAGACCGAGAGGCCGGCGAGATCGACAACAGCCAGGGCCGCCAGCGCGATCAGCGTGGCTCCGATGGTCGGCCAGAACAGTGACGGCGGTCGCGGCGCCGGTGGTGCACCCTGCGGTGGGACGTCGGTGTGCAGCCCGAGCGGGTCGGGCGCCGACCAGTCGATTCCGTCGGCGGGCTCCGCCGCCGCGCCCGCCGCAGTCACAGAGCGGGGCGTGAGGGGAGGGACCGGCTCCGGGGGCGCGGAGGCGCCGACCAGCCGCTCGCTCCCGGCGGCGTGACCTGGGTCGCTCCCGTACCGGCTGCGGCGACCCCTTCGGCGGTGCGGTCGGCGCACGAACACGAACCACAGCAGCAGCAGTGCGAGCAGTGGCCACGGCGTGTGGAAGGGGAGCAGCCAGTTGCTGCTCCCCAGGACGCCGAGCGCCACGACGATCGCGACGATCCACCCGACCGGACGGATGTCGTCGTCGCTGCGCCCGAGCTTGATGCTCGCCAGGCTGCGGTCCTGCCCCTCCTCGGGCAGCAGCAGCCACATGGCGACGTAGACCACGGCCCCGACCCCACCGAAGATCGTCAGCAGGGCAAGGGCGACGCGCAGCAGAACCGGATCGACTCCGAGATACCGGCCGACCCCCTCGCAGACGCCCGCGAGCATCTTGTCGTCGGTGCTGCGGCGGGCCCGGGTGATCGTGCTCAACCGGGACGGGTCGAACCTCGTCGCTGCGGGATCCGGACCTGGCGGGTTGGAGGTCATGGACTGATCCTCTCCGCTGCCCGGGCTGGCAACCATCGGTGACGACCCTGATCTTGCCCGCGCCGGGGCGGGCGCCGTCAGGGCCGCGGTCCTCAGGGCTCTCAGGGTTCTCAGGGCGCGGCTCCGGGGCATCAGGCATGGCGCCGGCGACCTCAACCGTGTGACCATCGACGTGATGAGCGAGCTCCCCGCGCCACCCCCCGCCGGCCGTCCGGTGGCGCAGCACGCTGCCGGGTCGGTGCTGTCGGACCCGGTCGCCCCGTTCCACCGTCGTGCGACCCGCCGCGTGGAGGGCAGGCTCATCGGCGGAGTGGCGGGCGGAGTCGCTGACCACCTCGAGCTGCGCGTGCTGCACGTGCGCATCGCATTCGTGGTGCTGGCGTGGTTCGGAGGCTTCGGAGCGGTCGCGTACGCAGCGCTGTGGTTCCTGCTGCCGCAGGCCGAGCCACCGACCGAGTCGCCCGGGCTGGCCTCCGCGACCCGCCAGGGCAAGCGGCCGCAGGGCCGCAGCCGTGCCGTCGACATCGGGCAGATCCTCGCTCTGGCCGTCCTGGGGATCGGCGTCGTGGCGCTTGTGCAGTTCGCCGGGCTCGGCGTCAGCAGCCGGCTGTTCTGGCCGATCATCTTCGCGGGCCTGGGCGTCGCCCTGATCTGGCGGCAGGCTGACGACGCCCAGCGCAGCCGCTGGATGCAGGCATCACCACGGGTCCCCGTGGTCGGGTCGCTGGTGGGCACCGGCGGGTGGGCCTCCGCGGCGCGTTTCGTCCTCGGTCTGGCGCTGGTCGGCGGCTCGGTCGCGGCGTTCGTCGTCCAGCGCGACACCCGCGCCATCTACGACGACGTGCTGCTCGGCGTCCTGCTGGCGCTGGCCGGGGTAGCGCTGATCTTCGGCCCGCTGGTCTTCCGGCTCACCACCGATCTGTCCAGCGAGCGGCGCGAACGCATCCGTTCACAGGAGCGCGCCGACATGGCCGCGCACCTGCACGACTCGGTGCTGCAGACGCTGGCGCTGATCCAGAAGCAGTCAGCCGACCCCCGGCGAGTCGCCAGCCTGGCGCGGTCCCAGGAAAGGGAGCTGCGGGACTGGCTGTACTCGGACGCGACGCCGGGAGGCCAGACACTGCGGTCCGCGCTGCGGACCGCGTCGGGTGAGATCGAGGATGCGCATGGTGTCGCCGTCGACGTCGTGACGGTCGGCGACGCTCCGCTCGACGAGGGGCTGGCCGCGCTCCTGCGAGCCGGCCGGGAGGCGATGGTCAACGCCGCCAAGCACGCACAGGCGGACAAGATCGACGTCTACGCTGAGGTCGATGACGGTCAGGTGGGGCTGTTCGTGCGGGACCGCGGTGTCGGCTTCGACCCGGGGACGGTGCCGCCGGACCGGTTGGGCATCCGCGGCTCCATTCAGGACCGGATGCGACGCCACGGTGGAACCGCGGTGGTGCGCAGCGCCCCGGGTGAGGGCACGGAGGTACGGCTTGTCATGAAGCGCTCGACCGCACCCGCGGCGGCGGCCAGCGAGGAGGACCTGACCAGATGACCCCCACGCGTTCGGTCGTCGTCGTCGACGACCACGGCATGTTCCGGACCGGCGTCAGGGCCGAGATCGGTGACGCCGTCGACCTCGTCGGTGAGGCCGCCGACGTCGACCAGGCGGTGAAGGTCGTCCTCGAGACGCTGCCCGACGTCGTCCTTCTCGACGTGCACCTCCCGGGCGGGGGCGGCAGCGAGGTGGTCCGGCGCGTGCACCTGAGATCGCCGGAGGTCAAGTTCCTCGCGCTGTCCGTCTCCGACGCGGCCGAGGACGTCATCGGGGTCATCCGGGCCGGCGCCCGCGGCTATGTCACCAAGAACATCACCGGACCCGAGCTGGTCGAGGCGATCGGCCGGGTTGCGGACGGGGACGCCGTGTTCAGCCCCCGGCTGGCCGGTTTCGTGCTCGATGCGTTCGCCGGCACGATCGAGGTCGCCCACATCGACGTCGACCTCGACCGGCTGACCGAGCGCGAGCGTGAGGTGATGCGGCTGATCGCGCGCGGCTACGCGTACAAGGAGGTCGCCAAGGAGCTGTTCATCTCGATCAAGACCGTCGAGACACACGTCTCGAGCGTCCTGCGCAAACTCCAGCTGTCGAGCCGACACGAGCTCACCAGATGGGCGACCGACCGCCGTCTTGTATAGCGTCGCCGCATGGACGTGGCCCGCGACGCGCTGCTCTTCGTCCATCTGCTGGGGTTCGCGGCACTCCTGGGCGGCTTATTGGTCCAGCTCGGTGGCGGAGGCCGGACAGTCAACGGCGCGATGCTCTACGGGGCTTTGGCGCAGCTGGTCAGCGGGCTTCTTCTCGTCGGTGTCCTCGAGGCCGACACCGACGACGTCGACCAGGCCCAGGTAGGGGTGAAGTTCGCCGTCGCCGTCGTCATCGCGCTGCTCTGCTGGGCGAACCGCCGGCGGCCGCTCATTCCCGACGGGCTCTACCTCGGCCTGCTGCTCCTCACCGTCGCCAACCTCGCCGTGGCGGTCTTCTGGACGTCGGTCAGCCCGTCGCAGTGACGAAGAATGGCTCCACCAGCCGTCCGGGCAGGCCGGCAGCCTGGGCGCGTTCCGACAAGAAGTCGCGCATCCGGCCCTCGATCGTCTCCGGTTCCAGGTGTTGTGAGCGATGCGCCAGGATGGCCTTCAGCTTGCGGTCGAAGGTGTCGGTCACGTCGACGAGGTGCGGCGACGTGGGATGTGCCACCAGCCATGTCTCGAGAACCGTCCACGGCTCCAGCCCCTGGTCGACGAGGGCCGGGAAGGAGAACGGGTTGCGTGCGGCCGGGTAGATCGCCCGGATCGCCGCCTCACCCGCGGCCAGGTGGTCAGGGTGGCTGCGGCCGATGCGCTGCCAGTCCCGCTCGGGGCTGGGGACCACGACCCGCTGGGGGCGGACGTCCCGGATGGCAGCGGTGATGTCGCGCACCAGTCTCGGTGTCACCGCCAGCTCGCCGTCCATGCCGCCGAGGAACCGCACGTCCTCGACCCCCACGATGGAAGCGGCCTCGGACTGTTCGGCCCGGCGGATCCCAGGGATCTGCTCCCGAGCTGTGTGCAGGTCGAACCCCCCGGCCTGTCCGTCGGTGCAGATGACGTAGGTGACCTCGATTCCCTGGTCGGTCCAGGTTGCGACGGTGCCCGCGAGCGCGAAGTCGAGATCGTCGGGGTGGGCGGCCACGCAGAGGACACGGCTGACGTCGCCGTCAGGCATGGGGGTGCTCACGATCGCGCACCCTACGCCAGCAAACGGGTTGCGCGGACGCCTACCCTGGAGGTCATGGGACGCATCCGCAGCGAAGGACAGCGATTTGTCGGCCCCCGACCGGCGAAGCGCCAGTCGGGGCGTGCCGTCACGCGCCGCTCCTGACGGGTGAGCCGGTCGGGGGCGACCTCGGACCGGATCACACCTCGCTTGGAGCTCTCATGTCTCTCTCACTTTCCGGCTCGCTCACCAGCGCCTCGCTGGCGAGCGCTCTGCAGCTGCGCGACCTCAGCGACCCGTCTCAGGGTCCCCATGCGCTCCAGCTCCTGGTGGCCGCGGCCGCCGACACACTCACCGCCGTCTGGCAGTGCCGGGCCACGGTCATCCGGCTCCCGGCCGTCGTCACCGTCGCCGACAACTACGCCAGCCTCGGCTACAGCGACGACGCCGTCACCCGGGACTCCCGGTACAGCAGGTACCTCGACGGCGAGCGCATGCTACGCAGCCACACCTCAGCGGCGATCCCCGCGGCGTTGCGTACGCTCGCCGCCGATCCCTACCCGGACAACCTCTACGTCGTACCGGGAATGTGCTACCGGCGAGACTCGATCGACCGGCTGCACACCGGCACACCCCACCAGCTCGACCTGTGGCGCATCATCACCGGCGCACCATGGATGACACGCGACGACCTGCGGTCGATGATCGCGGTGCTGGTCGACGAGCTCCTCCCGGGGCGGTCGTGGCGAGTGATCCCCAGTTCCCATCCCTACACCGTGGACGGGCAGCAGATCGATGTCCACGACGGAGGGGAGTGGGTCGAGATCGGGGAGTGCGGACTCGCCGCTCCAGGGCTCCTCGCGCGCTGCGGGCTCGACGACGGATGGAGCGGACTGGCCATGGGCCTCGGGCTCGACCGGATCCTGATGATCCGCAAGGGCGTCCCGGACATCCGACTGCTCCGCTCTCACGATCCGCGGGTCGAGCAACAGATGCTGGACCTGGCACCGTACCGGGCCGTCTCGACGATGCCGCCGATCGTCCGCGACATCTCCGTGGCGGTCGACGGCCGGATCGAGAACGAGATCGTCGGCGACGCGGTGCGGGACGCTCTCGGGGACGACGCCAATGTGCTCGAGTCGGTATCGGTGCTGTCGCGTACCCCGGTCGACGCGTTGCCGGAGGTGGCCAGGCGGCGGCTCGGCATCCGCCCCGGGCAGGTGAACCTGCTGATCCGCATGGTCCTCCGCGCTCTGGACCGCACGATGACCGATCGGGACGCCAACCGGCTGCGCGACCGGATCTACGGTGCTCTCCACCAGGGCGACCCAGCGCCAGGCTGATCGGCATCGCTGCAGCAGACGGCGGGCATGCCCGGTGATGTCCCTTTGCCCACGTAGGCTTAGGCCACGATGAGTGCTCCGGTGCCGACCCCTGATCTCGCCGTGCAGACCGCGGTCTCCGATGTGGCCGAACGCGACACCGTCGACGGTATCGAGCGGCCGCACCGGGCGACCCCGGACCAGATCCTGGCGGGGCTGAACGACTCCCAGCGGGCGGCCGTCGTGCACGAGGGCGCTCCGCTGCTCGTCATCGCCGGAGCCGGCTCGGGCAAGACCCGCGTCCTGACCAGGCGCATCGCCTGGCTGGTCGCCTCCCGCAAGGTCCATCCCGGGTCGATCCTGGCGATCACGTTCACCAACAAGGCCGCTGCGCAGATGCGTGAGCGCGTCGCCGAGCTGGTGGGTGGTCGCGCCCGGATCATGTGGGTGTCGACGTTCCACTCCGCGTGCGTGCGGATCCTGCGCCGTGAGATCAGCCGGTTCGGGTTCTCCTCGACCTTCTCGATCTACGACGACGCCGACGCCCGCCGGCTGATGTCCATGGTCTGCCGGGACCTCGAGCTGGACCCGAAGCGCTACAACCCGCGCGCCGTCCTCAACTGGGTGAGCACGTGCAAGAACGAGCTGCGCGACCACGACGAGGCAGCGAAGCGGGCCAGGAACCACCTGGAGCAGACCTACGCGCAGTGCTATGCCGACTACCAGGCGCGTCTGCAGGCGGCCAATGCGCTCGACTTCGACGACCTGATCATGACGAGCGTCCACCTGTTCCAGGCGTTCCCCGAGGTCCGAGAGACGTATCGACGGCGATTCCGCCATGTGCTCGTCGACGAGTACCAGGACACCAACCACGCGCAGTATGCGCTGATCCGCGAGCTCTGCGGGCCGGCTGCCGCCAGGCGGACCGCCGACGGCGACCTCGTCGGCGGCGCCGCGCCGGAGGCGACCGGCGGCATCGGGGACGGCGACCCGGCGGCGGAGCCTGCGGAGCTGATGGTCGTCGGTGACGCCGACCAGTCCATCTATGCCTTCCGGGGCGCATCGATCCGGAACATCCTCGCGTTCGAGGAGGACTTCCCCGACACCCGCACGATCGTGCTCGAGCAGAACTACCGGTCCACCCAGCGCATCCTCAACGCGGCGAACGCCGTCATCAGCCGCAACCGGGACCGGAAGCCCAAGAGCCTCTGGTCGGACTCCGGGGAGGGTGAGCGGGTCACCGGCTACGTCGCCGACGACGAGCACGACGAGGCGCAGTTCGTCGCCGACGAGATCGACCGCCTCGGCGACTCCGGCCACGCCCGTCCCGGCGACGTGGCGGTGTTCTACCGCACGAACGCCCAGAGCCGGGTGTTCGAGGAGATCTTCATCCGGGTGGGGCTGCCCTACAAGGTCGTCGGTGGCGTCAGGTTCTACGAGCGTCGCGAGGTTCGAGACGCCCTGGCGTACCTGCGGATGCTTGTCAACCCCGACGACACCGTGTCGCTTCGGCGCATCGTGAACACGCCCAAGCGGGGCATCGGAGACCGCGCCCAGGCCTGCGTCGAGGCACTCGCGGCGCAGGAGCGCATCGGGTTCTGGGACGCGTTGCGGCGCGCCGCCGAGGCGCCCGGGATGAACAGCCGTTCGCTGAACGCGATCAACGGTTTCGTCGGACTGATCGACGGGCTGCAGATGATGGTCGACTCCGGTGCCAGAGCCGATGAGGTGCTGGAGGCCGTGCTCACCCGGACCGGTTACCTCAGCGAGCTCGAGGAGTCCACCGATCCGCAGGACGAGACCCGGGTGGAGAACCTCGCCGAGCTCGTCGCCGTGGCTCGCGAGTTCACCGACGAGTCCGACACCGGCAACCTCGCCGACTTCCTCGAGCGGGTGGCGCTTGTCGCCGATGCCGACCAGATCCCCGACGCCGACGACGGCTCCGGCGTGGTGACCTTGATGACCCTGCACACCGCGAAGGGGCTGGAGTTCCCTGTCGTGTTCCTCACCGGACTGGAGGATGGCGTGTTCCCGCACGCCCGGTCCATCGGGGACGCGACCGAGCTCGAGGAGGAGCGCCGGCTCGCCTATGTCGGGGTGACTCGCGCGCGCGAACGCCTGTATGTGTCACGGGCGGTTGTTCGCTCCGCCTGGGGGGCTCCGCAGCACAATCCGGCGTCGCGCTTCCTCCAGGAGATCCCCGAGGCGCTGCTTGACTGGCGGCGGACCGAGGACGCGGTGACGCGATGGGCTCCGACGTCCGCGTCGTTCCGGCGGACGGACAACCGGCCGGCCGTCAACTTCACCACGACCGTCAACTCCACGACCCAGACGCGGCCGGTGCCGACGCTGTCGGCGGGTGACCGCGTGGTGCACGACTCGTTCGGGATGGGCACTGTCGTCGCAGTCCAGGGGCACGGCGATCAGGCGGTGGCCTCGGTGGACTTCGGGAGCAACGGAGTCAAGCGGCTGCTGCTGCGCTACGCCCCGGTCGAGAAGATCTGAGCGTGAGCAGGCGAGCCCGAGGTCATGGAGTGACGCCGTGGTCGACCAGGAAGGGATACGGGTCAACCGCGTCGCCGCCGCCGGGGTGCACCTCGAAGTGGAGATGGGGACCGGTGGTGTTGCCGGTCGACCCGACTGTCCCGAGCTGCTGACCCTGCAGGACGTGCTCCCCCACACTGACCGAGAACTCCGTCATGTGGCAGTACCACGTGACAGTCCCGTCGTCGAGCCGGAGCTCGACCTTGTTCCCGTAGGCGCCGTCGTAGCCCGCCGACGTCACCGTCCCGCTGGCCACTGCGACTATCGGTGTTCCGGTCGCGGTGGCGAAGTCGAGACCGGTGTGCACGCTCGACCAGAGGCCGCTGACCTCGCCGAAGGTCGCCGTGATGTGGTAGTTCGAGGTCGGGAGTACCCAGCGGTCGAGCGCGATCTCGTGGGCACGCCTGGCGGCTCTTGCCTCCAGGAGCGAGAGCGCTGAACTGCGCCGCTCGGCCCGCTGCTCGGCGAGCCGGGCGACCTCATGCTCGCGATCAGCGACAAGTGACGGACGAGCCGAGCTGCGGCTGATCCGGGTCGTGCGGCCGGTCGGAGCGAGGTCCGTTGCGGCGTCAGCGGGTTGAGTGGCCTCCGCCCTGGCCCGCCGGGGCACCGCGGCGGCAACAGCCGAGGTGGGCGACGCGTCGGTTGCCAGAAGCACCGCCGATGCCTGCTCCGAGCCAGTGCCGGCGGATCCGGCGTCGATGAGGTGATGGGCAGCCACCCCGCCGGCCGCGGCGGTGACCAGGGCCGCGACGCCGACGACCGCGGAGACCGATGGCCGACGCCTCGACCGCCCGGTTCCGGCGTGGCGCTGGTACGGGTTCGGGTCGCGGGACCGGATGCCAGGACGGGCGCCGTCCGCCCGGTGCCTGCCCGCTCGAGGCGTCACGTCTGCGCTGGCCGGTGTGGAGGCACCGGGGCGGTCAGGGCGCTCGGGGCGCAGTGTCGGGGCACAGGGTTCCTAGGGGTGGGGGCTGACGAGCAACTGAGCACGATAACGGACGTATTACGGGCAGGGAAATCGAGAAACGTGACGTGCAGGGAATGACCGGTTCGCGGCAGTTGCCGGGCCGGATCCGCATCGGCGGGCCCCGTGCCGTGCAGCGGCCGGCCTCCGTTACCCTCGCGACGAAGCCTCGGATGCGGGCTGGCAAGCGCCGGGTGCGGCCGAGGCGCGTGGAAGGCGGTGGGCTGTGATGCGTCCGATCCGGATCGTCGTGGCCAAGCCAGGGCTTGACGGCCACGACCGCGGCGCCAAGGTCGTCGCCCGCGCCCTCCGGGACGCCGGCATGGAGGTCATCTACACCGGGCTGCACCAGACGCCGGAACAGATCGTGGAGACCGCGATCCAGGAGGATGCGGATGCCATCGGCCTCTCGGTGCTGTCCGGTGCGCACATGACGCTGTTCCAGAAGCTTCTGGCCCTGCTGGAGGAGCGCGGAGCCGGTGACATCGTCGTGTTCGGTGGGGGGATCATCCCCAAGGCCGACATCCCTCTGCTCGGCGAGGCCGGAGTGGCGAAGGTCTTCACGCCCGGCGCGACAACACGCGAGATCGTGGCCTGGGTCAAGGAGTACGTCGGCGACCGGCCGGGCGGCGGAGCGGACGTCGAGAATGCCGCGGCGCCCGCGTGAGGTGCGCGCTGGTCGCCGCGGTAGCAGGCGCTGGGTGCTGAGTCGGCCCGCAGCCGCGCCGCACTAGGCTCCGGGAGACCGGGCCGACGACTGCGTCGGACGACGAAGGACGGGCACATCGTGGACCTGATGGAGTACCAAGCCAAGCAGCTGTTCGCCAGGCACGGCGTGCCGGTGACGCTCGGTCGCGTCGTCGAAGCAGCCGAGGACGCCCGCGCGGCCGCCGAGGAGCAAGGCGGACGGGTCGTGGTGAAGGCGCAGGTCAAGATCGGAGGACGGGGAAAGGCCGGTGGGGTGAAGCTGGCGGAGTCCCCCGACGACGCGGTGATCAAGGCGGATCAGATCCTCGGGATGGACATCAAGGGCCACACCGTCCACCGGGTCCTCATCGCCCCTGCCGCTGACATCTCCGACGAGTACTACTTCTCGTTCCTGGTCGACCGGGCGAACCGCAACTATCTGTGCATCGCGAGCGTCGAGGGCGGCGTGGAGATCGAGGAGGTCGCGAGGACCAGTCCCGGAGCGGTCGCCCAGGTGGCCATCGACCCGGGAACCGGTGTGGACGAAGCCGTGGCGGAGCAGATCGTGGCAGCCACCGGCTTCCCCGCCGACGTCGCGGAAGAGGCCAAGAGGGTCGTGCTCCTGCTCTGGCTGGTCTTCCTCGAGGAGGACGCGTCGCTGGTCGAGGTCAACCCGCTGGTACGGCTCGGCGACGGCCACCTGGAGGCGCTCGACGGGAAGATCACCCTCGACGACAACGCAGCGTTCCGCCATCCCGACCACGCAGAGTTCGAGGATCGGGCCGCAGCAGACCCGTTGGAGGCCAAGGCGAAGCAGAAGGGGCTCAACTACGTCAAGCTCGACGGGCAGGTCGGAATCATCGGCAACGGTGCCGGCCTGGTGATGTCGACGCTCGACGTCGTCGCGTACGCCGGCGAGAAGCATTCCGGTGTCAGGCCGGCCAACTTCCTCGACATCGGCGGCGGCGCCTCCGCGCAGGTGATGGCGGACGGACTCGACATCATCCTCGGTGACGAGCAGGTGCAGAGCGTCTTCGTCAACGTCTTCGGCGGCATCACCGCCTGCGACGAGGTCGCCAACGGCATCGTGACCGCTCTGCAGATCCTCGGTGAGCACGCCACCAAGCCGCTCGTCGTCCGGCTGGACGGCAACAACGTCGAGGAGGGGCGTCAGATCCTGACCGACGCCGCCCACCCGCTGGTGACCCTTGTCGACACGATGGACGCAGCGGCCGACCGGGCCGCCGAGCTGGCTGACAGGTAGGGAGCGAACGGCCGGATGGCGATCTTCTTGAACGAGAACAGCAGGGTCATCGTCCAGGGTATGACCGGCTCCGAGGGATCGAAGCACACCCAGCGGATGCTCGCCTCCGGGACGACGATCGTCGGTGGCGTCACCCCGGGAAAGGGCGGCCAGTCCGTCACGTTCGGTGCGGCGACCGTGCCGGTGTTCGGCTCGGTGCCGGAGGCGGTCGAGTCGACCGGGGCCGACGTCTCCGTGGTGTTCGTCCCCCCGCGGTTCACCAAGGCCGCCGTCGTCGAGTCCGCCGACGCCGGCATCGCGCTGATAGTCGTCATCACCGAGGGCGTACCGGTCCGGGACACGGCCGAGTTCTTCGCCCATACCCAGGCGATCGACGGCTGCCGGGTGGTCGGTCCCAACTGTCCGGGACTGATCAGCCCGGGAAAGTCGAATGCCGGCATCATCCCTTCCAACATCACCAAGCCGGGCCGGATCGGGCTGGTGTCGAAGTCCGGCACGCTGACCTACCAGATGATGTTCGAGCTGCGCGACTTCGGCTTCTCCTCTGCCATCGGGATCGGCGGTGACCCGATCATCGGCACCACGCACATCGACGCCCTCCAGGCCTTCCAGGAGGACCCCGAGACCGATGCGATGGTGATGATCGGCGAGATCGGCGGTGACGCCGAGGAACGCGCCGCCACCTTCGTCTCCGACAACGTGACCAAGCCGGTCGTCGGGTACGTGGCGGGCTTCACCGCCCCGGAGGGCAAGACCATGGGCCACGCCGGCGCGATCGTGTCCGGCTCCTCCGGGACGGCGGCGGGCAAGCAGGAAGCGTTGGAGGCGGCCGGCGTGCGCGTCGGCAGGACCCCGTCGCAGACCGCGCAGCTGATGCGAGACATTCTCCAGTGAGCCTGCCGTGTCTAGGTGACCTTGCTGCGTAGGGCGTATCTGCCGTCATCCCACTCCCGCCGGGCGAGCACCAGCTCGAGCGCCTCGACTGCGTCGAACACGTCGACGAACCTGGTGTAGAGCGGGGCGAATCCGAACCGGGCCAGGTCGGGCGTGCGGAAGTCCCCGATCACGCCCCGGGCGATCAGAGCCTGCACGACCTCGTACGCCTGCGGATGTCGTACCGACACCTGGCTGCCGCGGGCCTCCTCGTCGTCGGGGGTCACTGTCTCCAGGCCGACGCCGGCTCGTTGCACCAACTGCATGAACAAGCCCGTGAGGCCGAGGGACTTCGCCCGGACCTGGGCGGGTTCGATGTCAGCGAACACGTCAAGCGCGGCGTCAAGCGCGGCCAGAGAGACGATGCCCGGGCTGCCCGCGGCCATCGACGCCGCGCCCGGAGCCGGGCGGTACTCACGCTCCATCGCGAACGGCGCGGCATGGCCCATCCATCCGGGCACGGGCTGGTCGATCTGGCCAGAGTGGCGTTCGGCGACGAAGACGTACGCAGGGGCGCCAGGTCCCCCGTTCAGGTACTTGTAGGTGCACCCCACTGCCAGGTCCGCGCCGGCCGCCCGGAGGTCCACCGGGACCGCGCCGGCTGAGTGGCAGAGATCCCACAGCATCAGCGCGCCGGCGGCGCGCGCCCCACGCGTCACCGCCGAGAGGTCGTACATCCGGCCGGTGCGGAAGTCGACGTGCGTCAGCGCAAGCACGGCGGTCCGCTCGTCGACCGCGGCCAGCGGATCGCCCGGTTCACACCAGCGCAGTTCCAGACCGAGCAGCCGGGCGACGCTGGAGGCGATGTAACCGTCGGTGGGGAACGTCGAGGGCTCGATCACCAGAACTCGGCGCTCCGGACGGAGCCGGGCGGCTGCGACGAGGAGCTTGAACAGGTTGACGGAGGTCGAGTCGGCGACCATCACCTCGGCGGCCTCGGCCCCGATGAGCGGCGCGATCTTGCCCGCGACCTGCTGGGGCAGGTCTATCCACCCGGCGGTGTTCCACGAGGCGATCAGGCCTTCTCCCCACTCCTGCTCGATCAGCCGGCTCACACGAGCCGGCACCCCGTTCGGCAGTGCTCCCAGTGAGTTCCCGTCGAGGTAGATCACGCCCTCGGGCAGCCGGAACCGGGACCTGCACGCGGCGAGCGGGTCCGCCAGGTCCATCGCCATCGCGTCGGCTCGAGTGATAGGACTGCTCCGTCGACTCGTCACCGCCAGGCCCCGGCCACGCCTAGTCCAGCTCATGCAGTCGCTCGCCGGCACGTACGACCATCGCGGCGAAGTCTGCGTCGGTCACATCGAAGCCCTCCCCCGGAGACATCGTCACCTCGGCGACCTGGTTGTGCCGCCGAACCACGGCCACGCGATAGTAGACCGTTTGGGCCTTGGCATTGATCTGGAACTGGAAGGTCCAGATCAGCGCGTGCACAGGCGACACGTCTGCCCGGTTGGACTCCAGAACGGTCGCGCTGAGCTCACGCTGCTCGCAGGCGTCGACGTTACGCCTCACCTCATCGAGGAAGCTGACGGCCCTGTGCGGGTCGGGCAGGGTCCCGACGGTCTCGCTCAGGCCGAACCGCAGCGGCACGTTCTTCGCGGCCGGAAGCACGAACGCCCGCGAGCCGGCGTCCCGGGTGCCGCGGAAGTCGGCCTCGTCGCACAGCGTCGCCGATGGGTTGTCCGTCACCCGAACCGGCGTGGTGCCGACCCAGCCACCGGCGGTCCCGGGTACGGGCACGAGGTCGACCGGGGCCAGGAAGCCCGGTGCGTCGCCGTACTCAGGCGGTCCGACCAGCCGCAGGGTGGGATCGGCGGCACAGGAGCCTGCGCCGTCCCCGCACAGCTGCGACACCGATGTCCCCAGCGTCTCGGCCAGCGCGCCTACCCGGACCGGGACCGGCTCCGGGGTGACCTCCACGACGCTGGTGGTGACACTACCGGTCCGGGCGACCGCGACCGCGACCACCGTCGGGGGGGCGGACGAGGGGCTCTGCCTGAGCACCAGCAGCGAGGCCGCGTCTCCGATACCGGGCAGGGAGTAGCTGCGCAGCAGCGTCGTACGCGGGATGCGGCACGCGGCGGCCCAGCCGGTCGTCTCGGCGTAGGCGCGCGCGGCGGTGCGTTCCGAGCCGGCGAGCTCGACGGTCTGGGCAGCGAGGGCGTGCGGGCCCCCGCCGGTGAAGCTCCGGGTCCACGCCTGGGTGGGAGCCGGCGGCGGGCTCGCCGAGGGCGGGCAGCCGTACACCCGGCGCGCGGGCGCGGAACCGGCCGTGGTGGACGCCACGGCCCAGGTCCGGTCCGGTTGCAGGCGGGTGACGGCGGCGACGTCGAGCAGCTCACTGCGCGACAGCCTCACCTCTGGTGCGCGCGACGCAGCGGTGGCCCCGGGGCGGGGGTCTGGTGAGGCCGCGGTGGTTCCGACGTCGGAGCTGTCGTCGGAATCGCCGGACAGGGCGAGCGCCACTACAGCACCGCCGCCGGCCAGCACCGCCGCAGCCGCCAGCAAGCCACCGGTGCGGCGACGGCGCCGCCGCTCGCCGTCCCGCCGGACCGCCGGGGCACGGGACATCGGCGTCGAGTCGGCGGTCGTCCGCAGCGCGGTCAGCGTGTCACCGAGTCCTGCCACGGCGGAGTCCGGCATCGACGCCGTCGCGCTGTGGATCAGCTCCCTGACCGCCGCGGGTGGGGTGCCGGTCTCCTTCGCGATCTGGTCGTCGCTGAGCCGAGCCAGGTCGCGCAGCACGACAGCGCGACGCTCAGCGGTGCTCATCGACGACAGGTCCCCCAGCTCGGACGGTCGACCGCGGCCGTTGGCCCCGGCCCGGACGTGCCGGCAGGCGAGCCGCCAGGCCTGTGTCCGGACCCACGCGTTCGGGTCGTCGCGAGCCGCAACCCGGCGCCACCGCTGCCAGGCGCGGACGTAGGCCTCATGGACAACGAAGCGGGCAGACTCCAGGTCTCCGGTCACGGCGTACGTCTGATGCAGCAGGGCCCGTCGATGGGCGTAATAGAACGTGTCGAAGTCGTCGACTCGCGCCATCACGTCACCTCGTCAAGCCCCCATCGTCCGCGTCCCGCCTCGTTCGAGGCTTCGACGGTACGCGACGACTGGTGCCCGGGCGAATCCGAACCAGTGGCGCTCGGCTGGTGATCCCCGGCCGCGAGGTGCCGCCGGCCGGCGGCGTGTCAGCGAGCTGTTCGTCGGCGCGGGTAGGCGACGATGGGGGTGATGACCGCCCTCCTGTCGACGTCGCTGCTGCGCGTCGATGCCCAGACCGAGGAACCGGCCAGGCCGGTATGGCTGGGGGCGGCGATCGCCGCGGGCTGGGCTGCCGGGGTGGGCCTGTTGTGCTGCCTGGCGGTGGCCGTGGTGGCCTGGTTCGCCGGATCGAGTGGCGGGGTGAGCGACGCGATCCGCGCGGGCACCTTCGCCTGGCTGCTCGGTCATGGCAGCGGACTGGGACTTGCGGCGGTGACCGTGACGGCTGTCCCGCTGGGCCTCTCGATCGCCTGGGCGGCGCTTCTCTACCGGGCCGCGACCTGGGCCGGTGCGACCTGTGCGGTCGCCGACGCTCGCTCCTGCCTGGTCGGTGCCGGCCTGCTGACGGTTGTGTACGCCGGTGTCGCCGGGCTCGTGTCGGTGCTCGCCGGTACGCCCACCGTGGCGCCGGGCACCCTTCGAACACTGCTGGGGTCGTCGCTGCTCGCGTTCGGCGCCGGCGGGCTGGGCATGGCGCGCGGCTCCGCTCAGGCCGGACCGCTGTGGCGGTCGATGCCGGAGTGGTTGCGAGTGGCCGCCACCGGGGCCGCTGCCGGAACAGCCGTGATGCTGGGGTTCGGCGCGCTGCTGGTGGCTGTATCACTGGGATGGCACTTCACCGCTGCCGGATCCGCCGCAGACGCACTGCGGCCGGGGGTGGTGGGAGGCGCCGTTCTGGTCCTCCTCGGTCTCTCGGTGCTTCCCAACGCGGCGCTGTTCGGCGGGGCCTTCGCCGCGGGCCCTGGCTTCACGCTGGGAACCGGCACCGTGGTCGCCCCCAGCGGCGTGCACCTGGGGGCGGTGCCGGCGTTCCCGCTGCTCGCCGCGCTGCCGGGTGAGGGCCCGCAACCGTGGTGGATCGCGGCACTGGTGACCGCCCCGATGGTGGCGGGCGCGGTCGCCGGCACCCTTGTCGTCCGCCGCTACCCGGTCTACGGGCTCGACGTGGCCGCGCTTCGCGGTGGGGTCGCCGGCGTCAGCGCCGGGGTCGGCTTCGGCCTGCTCACCGGCCTGGCCGGCGGCGCCGTCGGTCCCGGGCGGATGACCGATGTGACCCCCGACGTCTGGGCCACGACGGCCGTGTGCGCCGTCGCGATGGGGCTCGGGGGCGTGGTCGCCGGGACGCTGTGCCGCCTGGTCTCCCGGCGTTCCGACCGCGCCGTGACGCGGTGATGCGCACCGGTCGGTAAGGTGTCCGCGGCCCGCATCCGCATGAGGGAGCTGACCGCTGATGTCCGCCCGTTTGGTCGTCCTGGTGTCGGGGGCCGGCACCAACCTCCAGGCACTGCTCGACGCCTGCAGGGATCCGCGCTTCGGCGCGGAGGTGGTCGCGGTCGGTGCCGATCGCGACGGTATCGAAGCGCTGGCCAGGGCGCAGCGCGCTGCGGTTCCCACGTTCGTCCTGCGGGTCAAGGACTTCGCCGGCCGCGGCGAGTGGGACGCCGCACTCGCCGCCGGCTGCGGCGACTACGCTCCGGACCTTGTCGTGCTCGCCGGGTTCCTCAAGCTCACCGGGCCGGCATTCCTGGGTCGCTACGCCGGCCGTACGGTCAATACGCATCCGTCACTGCTGCCGTCGTTCCCCGGCATGGATGGCCCGCAGAACGCGCTCGAGTACGGCGTCAAGGTGACGGGGTGCACGCTGTTCCTGGTCGACGACGGGGTCGACACCGGCCCGATCGTCGCTCAGGCGGCCGTGCCGGTCCGCGACGACGACGACGTGGAGAGCCTGCACGAGCGCATCAAGGTCGCCGAGCGGAGCCTGCTCGTCGACACGGTCGGGCGCATGGTCCGCGAGGGGTTCCACATCGACGACAGGAAGGTCCGGTTCGGCTCGTGACGAAGGATCCTGCGCTCGCACGTCGCCCGATCAGGCGGGCGCTGGTCTCGGTGTTCGACAAGACCGGCCTGGACGATCTGGGCCGCGGGCTGCACGGCGCCGGGGTCAGCATCGTGTCGACAGGCTCGACCGCCGCCCGGCTGCTCGATGCCGGCGTGCCGGTGACGACGGTGGAGGAACTGACCGGCTTCCCGGAGTGTCTCGACGGCAGGGTCAAGACGCTGCACCCCCGCGTGCATGCGGGCATCCTGGCCGACCAGCGGATCGAGTCGCACCGAGCCGAGCTGGCCGACCTGGGGATCGCACCCTTCGACCTGGTGGTGAGCAACCTGTATCCGTTCGTCGCCACGGTGATGTCGGGCGGCACCAGCGAGCAGGTCGTCGAGCAGATCGACATCGGTGGCCCGACGATGGTCCGCGCCGCGGCGAAGAATCACCCGAGCGTGGCGGTCGTGGTGTCGCCGGAACAGTACGACAGGCTGCTCGCCGCACTGGCCGCCGGCGGGTTCACGCTGGCCGAACGCCGGCGACTGGCCGTCGAGGCATTCGTGCACACGGCGAACTACGAGGTCAGCGTGGCTTCGTGGATGGGCAGTGTCCTGGTGGACACCTCCGACGGGACCGGGTTCCCCACCTGGGTGGGGGCGACCTGGGAGCGGTCCGCCCAGCTGCGCTACGGCGAGAACCCGCACCAGCGGGCGGCGATGTATGCCAGCGGCTTCGTGCCCGTGCCCGGCCTGGCTCAGGCGCACCAGATCTACGGCAAGGAGATGTCGTACAACAACTATGTCGACGCCGACGCGGCGCGTCGGGCGGTGTACGACTTCGTCGAGCCCGCCGTGGCGATCATCAAGCACTCCAACCCGTGCGGGATCGCGCTCGGTGCCGACATCGCCGAGGCGCACCGCAAGGCCTATGCCTGCGACCCCGTCTCGGCCTTCGGTGGTGTCATCGCCACGAACGCCGCGGTGACCGTTCAGCTCGCCGATCAGATCGCCGACGTCTTCACCGAGGTGGTCGTTGCTCCCGCCTTCGCCGAAGAGGCGGTCGCGAGGCTCTCGGCGAGGAAGAACATCCGGCTGATGGTCTGCGAGCCGCCAGTCCCCGGCGGCACCGAATGGCGCGGCATCTCCGGCGGGATGCTGCTGCAGACCAGCGACGCGCTGGACGCCGACGGGGACGCCGTCGGCTCGTGGACCCTGGTCGCCGGCGAACCGGTGGCGGAGGAGATGCTGGCGGACCTCGACTTCGCCTGGCGGGCCTGCCGGTCGGTGAAGTCCAACGCGATAGTGCTCGCCCACGACCGGGCCACCGTCGGCGTCGGCATGGGGCAGGTGAACCGGGTGGACTCCGCCCGGCTGGCGCTGTCGCGGGCAGGTGAGCGGGC
>JBKPNJ010000096.1:0-7111 GCA_046732575.1 Actinomycetota bacterium | reverse complement strand
ACGCACCGAGCTGGGGCAATGGTCAGGGGCACGGGGTGAGCCTAGGCCAGGTTAGCCTCGCGGTACATGTCGAGACCGCGTCGACCGACCCAGGAGCACAGTCGATGGCTGACAACTCGCCCAAACCGCTCGGCCCGCTAGACCTGCTCGCCATCGACGGGCTCATCGACACCGAGGAACGCGCGATCCGCGACACCGTGCGGATGTTCTGCGAGGAGCGCATCCGGCCACACGTGGCCGGCTGGTTCGAGGACGGGCGAATACCCGCCCGCGACCTCGCGCGTGAGCTGGGCGGGATCGGGCTGCTCGGCATGCATCTGGAGGGTTACGGTTGTGCGGGCACGAACGCCGTCTCGTACGGGCTGGCCTGCATGGAGCTGGAAGCCGCGGACTCCGGCATCCGGAGCCTGGTCTCGGTCCAGGGCAGCCTGGCCATGTTCGCGATCTGGCGGTTCGGCAGCGACGAGCAGAAGCAGCGGTGGCTTCCGGCGATGGCAGCCGGTGAGGTGCTGGGCTGCTTCGGGCTTACCGAGCCCGACTTCGGGTCAGATCCCGCCGGCATGCGCGCGCAGGCGAAGCGCGACGGGGACGACTGGGTGCTCAACGGCACCAAGATGTGGATCACCAACGGCTCGGTCGCCGACGTCGCGGTGGTCTGGGCGCGCACGGACGAGGGGATCCGCGGCTTCCTGGTGCCGGCCGACACACCGGGGTTCAGCGCGCCGGAGATGACCGGCAAGATGTCGCTGCGGGCAGCGGTGACGTCGGAGCTGGTCCTGGACGACGTCCGCCTGCCCGAGGACATGCGACTACCGGGCGCCGACGGCCTGGCCGCCGCGCTGCGGTGTCTGTCCGAGGCACGGTTCGGGATCGTGTTCGGGTCGATGGGCGCCGCCCGCGACTGCCTGGAGACCGCCATCGCGTACAGCCGGAGCCGGACGGTCTTCAGCAAGCCGCTGGCCGCGTACCAGCTGACCCAGGAGAAGCTCACCAACATGGCGCTCGAGCTCGGCAAGGGAATGCTGCTCGCTCTGCACCTCGGGCGGCTCAAGGACGCCGGAGAGATCACGCCGGAGCAGGTGAGCGTCGGCAAGCTGAACAACGTCCGCGAGGCCATCGCCATCGCCCGAGACTGCCGGACGGTTCTCGGTGCCAACGGGATAACGCTGGAGTACCCGGTCCTCCGGCACGCGAACAACCTCGAGTCGGTCCTGACCTACGAGGGCACCTCGGAGATACATCTGCTGGTGATCGGGCAGGCACTCACCGGGGAGTCCGCCTTCCGCTGACCCACCACCCTCCACGCACCGCCAGGCCCCATCCGCGATCCGACACTTGTCCTGCGCCATCCGACACGTATCCGGCGTGATCCGACACTTGTCCGGCGTGATCCGGACACCGGGGCCCGGCGGCGTCACGCGGAGAAGACCTCGACCCCGCCCACGTGGGTTGCGACGACCCGGGCAGACGAGATCTCCTCAGCCGGAGCGGCAAAAACGTCCCGATCCAGCACGGCGATGTCGGCGAGGTTTCCGACCGCGAGAACCCCAGTGTCGTCCCGGTGGTTGACGTACGCGGAGCCGGCCGTGTACGCGGTCAGCGCCGATGCGAGATCGATCGCCTGCTCGGGGAGGAACGCCGGCCACTCGCCGTCGCCCTCCTGCGGCGGCACCGTCCGGTTGACGGCGACGTGGATTCCCCACAGCGGGTTCGGGCTCGACACCGGCCAGTCCGAGCCGGCGCACAGCGACGCCCCGGATCTGAGCAGCGCGCCGAACGGGTACTGCCACCGCGCCCGCTCGGCGCCGAGGAACGGCAGCGTCAGCTGCACCATCTGGGGCTCGGCGGCGGCCCACAGCGGCTGGATGTTCGCCGTGACGCCCAGCGCGCGGAACCTGGCGACGTCGTGCGGATGCACCACCTGGACGTGCGCCAGATGATGGCGCAGGTCGTTGGGCCCGTTCGCGCTCCTGGCCGCCTCGATGGCGTCGAGCGCCTCCCGTACCGCCCGATCGCCGATCGTGTGCACGTGTACCTGGAAGCCTGCGGCGTCAAGGGCGGTGACGTGCCCGCGGAGCGCGACCGGGTCGACGAACGACATTCCCGCGTTTCCCGTCGGCGACCCGCCGGCGTCGAGGTAGGGCTCGAGCATCGCGGCTGTGTAGTTCTCGACGACTCCGTCCTGCATGATCTTGACGCTGCCGGCCCGGAAGTTCGGGGCCGACAACCGCTCCCGTCGTGCGACGAGGTCGGCGATCTGCTCCGTCCCCCGGTCCCGCATCCACCACAGGGCACCGGTGACACGGGCGGTCAGCGTTCCGTCGGTCGCCGCGCTCAGGTAGACGTCGGAGATGTCGGCGATGTTCGCGTACTCGCCGATGATGGCGTCCTGCCATCCGGTGACGCCGAGCGAGTGGAGGTACGCCTGGGCGTCGAGCAGCGCGGCAGCCATCTCCGCTGCCGTGGCCGGCGCCAGCAGCCGGTCCACCAGGTGCATGGCGCCCTCGTGCAGCGTCCCACCGGGCGTGCCGTCGGCTGCTCTCTCGATGCGGCCGTCCGGCGGATCGGGTGTCGCCGCGTCGATCCCGGCCAGCGCGAGCGCCCAGGAGTTGACCCACGCGCCGTGGTGGTCCCGATTGGGCAGGAACACCGGGCGGTCGGGACAGATCGAGTCCAGGTCCTCCTTCAGCGGCGTGCCGCCGGGAAACGCCGCCATCCCCCAGCCACCGCCCGTGATCCACTCGCGGTCGGGATACCGGGCCGCGTACGCGTGGATCTCGGCCAGGTACTCGTTCCGAGTATGGAGCCCGGAAAGGTCACACCGCATCCGTTCCAGACCACCTTGGACAGGATGCGCGTGCGCGTCCTGGAATCCGGGCACGACGAGCCCACCGGCGACGTCGACGACTGCCGTGCCAGGGCCGACGAGCTCGCGAATCTCGTCGTGCCCGATCGCGAGAATGCGCCCGTTCCTGACAGCCAGCGCCGTCGCGAACCGGCGCGCCGGGTCGGCGCAGAAGACCCGGCCGCCGAGGAAGACGAGGTCGGCGACTGTCGTGCGCGTGGACTCAGTCATGGTCAGCACCTGCTCTCTTGTCGTGACCGGCCGTCGAGCCGCGGCCGGCGAGCAGGGGGCCGGCCGCGTCATGTCGGATCCCTGTTCGTCGGGCGGCGATCCCGGAGAGCGCTTCGAGCACCACCCTGTTCGCCAGGTAGGCGGTGATCTCGGCGTGGTCGTACGGCGGTGACACCTCGACCACGTCGATCCCGACCACGGGCAGCTCCAGGCAGATCCGGCGTACCGAGTCCAGCAGCTGCCGCGACGACAGCCCGCCCGGCTCTGGCGTCCCCGTCCCAGGTGCGAACCCGGGGTCACAGACATCGACGTCAACCGAGACGAACACGCCGTCGCAGTCGGCGGTCGCGATCCTGAACGCCTCGTCGAGACACCCCGGAAGGCCCCGCTCGACGATCTCTGTCATCTCAAATGACCTCATCCGCTGGTCGGCCATCCAGGTCAGAGTGTCCGGTTCGGGCCAGTAACCGCGCAGTCCGATCTGGAGGAAGCGGTCGCCTCGCAGTGCGCCGGACTCGAGCAGCCGTCGCATCGGCTGTCCGTGGCCGTAGAGCGAGCCGAACGCGATGTCCCCGGTGTCGGCATGTGCGTCGAAGTGCAGCATCGACACCCGGCCGAACCCGAGATGGCGCGCGACGCCTGTCACGTCCGGCAGCGCGATCGTGTGGTCGCCGCCGAGCACGAACGGTATCGCCCCGGAGGACGCCACGGTGTAGACCGCCAGCTCGAGCGACGCGATGGACCGCTCGACGTCCCCGGAGTACATCTCCACGTCCCCGGCGTCGACGATCCTGACGTCGTGCAGCGCGTCGACGCGCAGCGCGAGATGCGGGCGTGACCCGTCGTGCGGCAGGTAGCACGACTGACGGATCGCCATCGGCCCGAACCTGGTGCCCGGCCGGTGCGAGGTACCGCCGTCGAAGGGTGCGCCGACGATCACGACGTCGGCGTCGGCGAACGTCGCGGGATCCTCCAGGTCGCACCGGTCCACACCCAGGAAGGTCAGGTCCGGCCCGAACTGGGCACCGTACCGTGTCACGTTTTCCTCCGATCACATGCGGATTCCGTAGCACTAGGCCGGACAGACCCCGTATTGGTCTGACCGCACCTCGTTTGCCAACGGATTCACTTGCCTAAGCCAGGCTTCATCGGCAGACTGAGGAGGACCAAAACCGAACCACGAACGAGGATCCATATGAGTCCCGAGACCGCCCCGAACGGCCCCGTCTTCGATGTTCCCGCCCTGCAGCAGTCTGCCCGCGATCACCTGTGGTTGCACTTCAGCCGGATGGGGGCGTACGACAAGATCGAGATGCCGGTCATCGTGCGCGGCGAAGGGGCTTACATCTTCGACGCTCACGGCAAGCGCTATCTCGATGGAATCGCCGGACTGTTCCTGAACCAGGTCGGCCACGGACGCACCGAGTTGGCCGACGCCGCGGCCAAGCAGATGTCCCAGCTGGAGTTCTTCCCCCTGTGGTCCTATGCCCACCCGACCGCGATCGAGCTGGCCGAGCGACTGGCCGGCTACGCTCCGGGTGACCTCAACCGGGTGTTCTTCTCCACCGGCGGCGCCGAGTCGGTCGAAAGCGCCTGGAAGCTTGCCAAGCAGTACTTCAAGGTCACCGGGAAACCCACCAAGCACAAGGCGATCAGCCGGGCGGTCGCTTATCACGGCACGACTCAGGGCGCGCTGTCGATCACCGGAGTGCCGGCGCTGAAGGCGCCGTTCGAGCCGCTGGTGCCGAGCACGTTCCGGGTGCCCAACACCAACATCTACCGAGCTCCGATCCACGGTGACGACCCGGTGGCGTTCGGCCGGTGGGCCGCCGACCAGATCGCGGTCGCGATCGAGAACGAGGGCGCCGACACCGTGGCCGCCGTCTTCCTCGAGCCGGTTCAGAACGCCGGCGGCTGCTTCCCACCCCCTCCGGGGTACTTCCAGCGGGTCCGCGAGATCTGCGACGAGCACGACGTCCTCCTGGTGTCCGACGAGGTCATCTGTGCCTTTGGCCGACTGGGTCACATGTTCGGCGCCGAGCGGTACGGATACCAGCCGGACATCATCACCTGCGCCAAGGGGATCACGTCCGGATACGCGCCCCTTGGCGCGATGATCGCGACCGACCGCCTGATGGAGCCGTTCCTGAGCGCGGGCGCGATGTTCGCGCACGGCTACACCTTCGGCGGACACCCCGTCTCCACCGCTGTCGCGCTGGCGAACCTCGACATCTTCGAGAAGGAGCAGCTCAACGAGCATGTGCTCGAGACCCAGGACGGGTTCCGGAGCACGCTCGACAAGCTCAAGGACCTACCGATCGTGGGCGATGTGCGGGGTGACGGATTCTTCTACGGCATCGAGCTGGTGAAGGACAAGGCGACGAAGGAGACGTTCAATGACGAGGAGTCCGAGCACCTGCTGCGCGGCTTCCTGTCCAAGGCGTTGTTCGAGGCAGGGCTGTACTGCCGCTCCGACGACCGCGGCGACCCGGTCATCCAACTGTCCCCGCCGCTGATCTGTGACCAGCAGCACTTCGACGAGATGGAGCAGATCCTGAGGTCGGTACTGACCGACGCCTGGACCCACCTCTGAGCCGCCTCTGCGGTGAGGGTTAACCCTCACACCGCCCGCCAGGATCCAGGGCCAGCCCTCTGGCCGTGCCACTGTGAGCCAGGCACAGTTGAGGCATGGCAACTACCGCTCTCATCGTCGACGATCACCTGGGGTTTCGAACCTCGGCCCGGGTGCTCCTCGAGATGGAGGGCTTCGATGTCGTCGGCGAGGCAGTCGATGGTGCCTCTGCGATCACAGCAGCGGAGTCTGTGCGGCCCGACGTGATCCTGCTCGACGTCCAGCTTCCCGACGCGATGGGGTTCGACGTCGCCCGCGAGCTGTTCGCCCGTGGCTTCTCCGGTCAGATCGTGTTGGTCTCCAGTCGGGATGCGTCCGACTACGGCGACCAGGTCGAGTCCTCCGGCGCGGTGGGGTTCGTGCCGAAGGCCGAGATCTCAGGGGCGGCGCTGCGGACGCTGTTGTCGGGAGGCTCCAGGTGCCACTGAGCAATGCTGCCCTGCGCCGTCTCGCGTACGCGGTGTTCGCGGTGTGCGTGTTCAGCTTGCTGCTCGGCGGTGCTGAGCTCGTTTCGGAGATGGTCTCGGGCACCCACCCGGGAACCGAAGGTTCCTGGGGCTCCTCTGGCCCGGTCGGAGACCTTCTCCTCGGCCTGACCACGTTCACGTTTCCTGTGGTCGGTGTCCTGCTGGTACACCGGCAGCCGCGGAACACCATCGGCTGGCTGCTTCTGGCCATCGCGTTCGTCTGGGCCTTCGGAGTGGTTACCGACTCGTACGCCGTCTACGCGGTCGAACTCAATCCTGGTTCCCTGCCGCGGCCGGACGTGGCGGCAGCGCTCGGGGTCTGGACGTGGGTGCCGACCATCGGGTTGTTGGGCACGTTCTTGATCCTGCTGTTCCCCGACGGTCATCTGCCGTCCCCGCGCTGGCGGGTCGTCGCCTGGGTCTCAGGGTTGACGATCGCCCTCGTCTCGCTTCCTGTGCTGCTGGCACCCGGACCGATAGAGGATTCGTCGGCGCCGAATCTGGACAATCCGCTGGTGATCCCGGTGATCCAACCCGTCCTCGACGTGCTGGTGTGGTTGCTCGTGGTCTACCCGGTGTGCATCCTGGCGTGTGCGGTGGCGTTGGTGCTGCGGTTCCGGCGGTCGTCGGGGGTGGAGCGGCTGCAGATGAAGTGGCTGGCCACCGCCGGCGCCCTCGTCGCCGCCCTGTACTTCGTGACGTTGTCGGTCACCTTCCTGGCCGATGGCGGCGTGTTCTCCAGCTCCGCACCATGGATCACCTTCCTGCAGGACCTCTCCACGATGTCGTTCGGCGTGATTCCGGTGGCGATCGGGGTGGCGGTGTTGAAGCACCGGTTGTACGGGATCGATGTGGTGATCAACAAGGCGCTGGTGTTCGGGGCGCTGGCGGGGTTCATCACCGCGGTGTATGTCGGGATCGTGGTCGGGATCGGTG